>JBDTLY010000052.1:0-12254 GCA_039934535.1 Casimicrobiaceae bacterium
GAGCTGCGCCGCCGCCTGCACCGGCCCGAAGGTCGGCAGCCCGGCGGCGCGAAACGCGTCGACCACGCCCTCCGCCAGCGGACCCTCGGGACCGACCACGGTGAGCGCGACCCGCTGCTCCAGCGCGAACGCCACGAGGACCGGAATCGCGGTGATCGCCACGTTAGTGAGCTCCGGCTCCCGCGCCGTGCCTGCGTTGCCGGGCGCCACGAAGACCTTCGCCACCCGCTGCGACTGCGCGAGTTTCCATGCAAGCGCGTGTTCCCGGCCGCCGCCGCCGATGACGAGGACGTTCATGCGCCGCTCTTAGTCGATCGCGATCTTCCCGAAGACATAGAGGATGCTCCCGTGATTGACGCCGCCGTTGAGCGTCGGGATATACGTCGCGAGCACCGTGACCCTGTCGTAGCGCAGCGAGACAAGCGGCAGGATCGCGGGAAAGGGCACGCCGCCCCAGATGTCCTGCCTTGAAATGAGCATCAGCGTGTAACCGAGGCCCGGCTGCACGGAGTCCTTGTCCCGCCACCAGGTCGTCCAGCCGTAGCCGAGGTTGAATTCGGGCTCGTAGTGCGAGTCGCTGAACACGAGGAAGTAGACCGTGTCGGTATCGCCGTTCTCGCGCTCGGTGCTGCGCGCCCAGCCGCCGCCCCAGGCCAGCTCGTTTTCCTGCGCACGCCTTTCGGATGTCCACGTCCAGGGCGTATGCCAGGCGTAGCCCGACACCAGCACCTCGTTCTTGCCGTTCTTGTAGGTGTCGACGACGCGCCGGCAACCGAGGTTGAGCCATTCCCAGAGGTCCGCACACGCGGGCGCCGCGAGCGCGGGCGTCGAGAACGCGCCCGCCAGGGCCGTAAGCAGGGCAAATGTGCGCAATCGCTGCATGTCGGGAGCCTCCCGGTCAATGACGAAAATGACGAATGCCCGTGAATACCATCGCAAGCCCGCGCTCGTCGGCGGCCGCGATGACCTCGTCGTCGCGCACGCTGCCGCCGGGCTCGATCACCGCCACGGCGCCGTTGTCGGCGACGACGTCGAGGCCGTCGCGAAACGGGAAGAACGCGTCCGACGCGACGACCGACCCCGCAAGCGACAGGTTCGCATGTTTTGCCTTCATTGCGGCAATTCGCGTCGAATCGACCCGGCTCATCTGGCCAGCGCCAATGCCGAGCGTCTGGCCCGCCGCGCAATACACGATGGCATTCGACTTGACGAACTTGGCCACGCGCCAGGCGAACATGAGGTCGGCGAGCTCGCCCGTCGTCGGCGCCTTTTTCGTGACGACTTTGAGATCCGCCGGCAGCACGTTGCGCGCATCCGCCGTCTGCACGAGCAGGCCGCCGCCGACGCGCTTCCAGTCGAGTTCCGCGGGAGACGGCGTCGCGGCGACCGGCACCTCGAGCACGCGGACATTCTTCTTCTGCGCGATCACGGTCAATGCGTCGGCCGTGTAGGCGGGCGCGATCAGGACCTCGAGGAACTGCGCGGCGACGGCTTCCAGCGTAGTGGCGTCGACCGGCCGGTTGAAGGCGATGATGCCGCCGAACGCGGACGTCGGATCGGTCGCGAGGGCCTTGCGGTACGCGTCCACGGTCGAGCCCGCGATCGCCACGCCGCAGGGATTCGCGTGCTTGACGATCACGCACGCGGTCTCGGCAAACGACTTCACGCACTCCCACGCGGCGTCGCTGTCGGCGATGTTGTTGTACGACAGCGCCTTGCCCTGCAACTGCCGATACGTGGCGATGGTGCCGGCGGCCGGACGCAGGTCGCGATAGAACGCCGCCTGCTGGTGCGGATTCTCGCCGTAACGAAGATCCTCGACCTTCTCTGCCTGCAGGTTGAACCGGTCCGGAAATGTCGCCGCCGCGCCGTCGGGGCCGCGCGCGGTGAGCCAGTTCGAGATCGCGCCGTCGTAGGCGGCCGTATGCGAGAACGCTTTGCGCGCGAGCGCGAACCGCGTTTCGGCGGACACGACACCAGCGTGCGCCTCGAGCTCCGAGAGCAGCGCCGCGTAGTCGGCCGGATCGACCACGATGCCGACGTCGCGCCAGTTCTTCGCCGCGGAACGCACCATCGCCGGACCGCCGATATCGATGTTCTCGATGGCGTCGTCCAGCGTGCAGCCGGGTTTCGCGACGGTCTCGCGGAAGGGATAGAGATTGACAACGACGAGGTCGATCGTGGGGATCGAATGCTTTTCCAGTGCAGCCAGGTGACCGGGATCGTCGCGCCGGGCGAGGACGCCACCATGCACTTTCGGATGCAGCGTCTTGACCCGCCCGTCGAGCATCTCCGGAAATCCGGTGTAGTCGCCGATCTCGACCACGGGCACACCGGCATCGGCGAGGGCCTTCGCGGTGCCGCCGGTCGACAAGAGCGTCACGCCGAGGCGCGCGAGCCCGCTCGCAAAACCGGCGAGACCGGTCTTGTCGGAGACGGACAGCAAGGCGCGGGCGACTGGGGCGGACATGCGTCGTGAAGGCGTCGAACCCTGCATCAGGGGCGTGGCGAGCGGGCGATCGCGGAGCCTTTTCGAACCGCGCGCGGCGCGCGAATGCTCGCGCGGTCGCGTTACCGGATTCCGTACTTGGAAAGCTTGGTGCGCAGGGTGTTGCGGTTCAACCCCAGCATGTCGGCGGCCTGCGTCTGGTTGCCGCCGGCGCGCTCCATGACGGTCGAGATGAGCGCGCGCTCGACGTGCATGATGACCATGTCGTAGATGCCGTGCGGAGGCTCGCCGTCGAGCCTGCGGAAATATTCGTCGAGCGATTTCTCGACCGAACGGCCGAGCTCGTTGCCGCCGTTGATTCGCAGTGTTTTTCTCACGCGGCCAGGGCCTCCCCGCCCCGAAGCGATGATTGTCGTGCGCGTTCGAAGGTGTCGCGCGCATCGACGACGCCGGCGCATGCCGCGCCGTACTCGAGGCGCTCGCCTTGGTGCGCAAGTGTATCGAAAAAGCGATGGACTGCGGAGAGCTGTGCGGGCGCCGTCTCCGTGGCGTTGATTTCGCGGCGGAAATTCTCCCCGCCCGCGAGCTCCTTCGTGTACCAGCCGAGATGTTTCCTTGCGATGCGCGCGCCGGGACCCTCGCCGTAGAACGCATAATGGTCGGCGAGATGCGCGACGATCGCGGCATGCGCTTCGGCCACGGTCGGCGGCGCAAGGTGCACGCCATGATCGAGGAAATGCATGATTTCGCGAAAGATCCACGGGCGACCCTGCGCCGCGCGGCCGATCATGATCGCGGCGGCGCCCGTTTCCTCGAGCACGCGCCGCGCCTGCTCCGGCGAACCGATGTCGCCGTTGGCAATCACCGGAATCGAAACCGCGTCTTTTACCGCCCGGATCGTCGCGTATTCGACGGGTCCCGTGAAGGCGCAGGCGCGCGTTCGCCCATGCACGGCCAGCGCGGCGATGCCGGCGTCCTCGGCGATCCGCGCGATCGCCAGGGCATTGCGGTGCTCCGGGTCACGGCCGGTGCGGATCTTGAGCGTCACTGGAACGTCGACGGCGCGAACGACAGCCTTGAGGATTTCGCTGACGAGCGGCTCGTTCGCGAGCAGCGCGGAGCCTGCCGCGACGTTGCAGACCTTCTTTGCCGGGCAGCCCATGTTGATGTCGATGATCTGCGCGCCCCGCTCGACGTTGTAGCGGGCGGCGTCCGCCATCAGCGCCGGATCGGCGCCCGCGATCTGCACGGCCACCGGCGCCGGCTCTCCATCGTGATCGATGCGGCGGCGCGATTTTTCCGTTCCGCGAAGCTGCGGATTGGAGGCGACCATCTCCGACACCGCGTAGCCCGCGCCGAAGCGCTTGCAGAGAAGGCGGAACGGCCGATCGGTCACGCCCGCCATCGGTGCGACGACGAGGTTGTTGGAAAGCGAATACGGTCCGATGCGCACGGTCGGCCAGAAAACGTTGAGCGGAAAAATGCCGCGGAGGGAATGGAATTATAACCGTTCCGCGGCGCGTGCGAAGCGTTGTCGGACCTTTCGCATTGCGCGCCGTCCGGCCTGTTGCGCGAATGCAATCCGCGCATGCTGGTCCAAAAGGCAAGCGCGCGGGCGAATGCGTGCGTAGGGTTTGTGCGGTGCACGCGCGCGGGGCGGGCGCACGGGCGTTCGCTTGCGCGCTACCTCAGGCCGAACAACATCGCCCGCGTGAACGCGCGCTTCGCCGGCGGAAGCACGTCGAGCAGAGTGAGCGCCAACCCCCGCGGCCAGCGAAAAAGCGCAAGGTCGTTGCCGAAAAGGTTGACGAGGCCATGCGTGAACGCGATGCCGGCCCAGCGGTCCGTGCGCCGGCCGCGCGAATGGCGCGAGAGCATCAGCGGCTCGCCGAGCGTGTCCCGCGGCGCATCGACGACGGCCTGCGCGAGCTCGTACGCGTCGCGCAAGCCGACGTTGAATCCCTGCCCCGCGACGGGATGCAGCGTCTGCGCGGCATTGCCGAGCACCACGCACCGGGAGCCGACCGTCGCGGTCGCGTACTCGAGCGAGAGCGGGAACGCGCGGCGCGCCTCGACGCGACTGAACCCGCGCACGCGCAGGCCGAAATGCCGCTCGAGCTGCGCGAGAAACGTGGCGTCGTCCTGCGCGAGCAACGCCTCCGCGCGTCCCGGCGCGGCAGTCCAGATGAGGCCGTAGTGATCCCCTTGCGGCAGCAGCGCCAGCGGACCCTCGGGCGTGAACCGCTCGAATGCGACGCCGTCATGGGGGCGAGTGCGCCAGAGCTTGGCGACGACCGCGACCTGTCCGTAGTCGTGGCGTCGCCGCGGCACCCCCGTCACCGCCGCACCGGTGCCGTCGGCCACCGCGGCGAGCCGGGCGAGGATCGGTTGGCCATCGGCTCCCGCGCACTCGATCGCGGCATACGCCGGCGTTCCGCCGACCGCGATCACCTCGATGCCATGACGGACTTCGATACCGGCGCGCATCATCGCGACGTCGAGCGCCGCCTGCAACGCGCGATAGCTGACGACATAGCCGAGCGCCGGCAGATCGTTTTCGATTGCGGTGAGCCGGGCGGTCCCGAATCCGCCCGCCTGTGAAATGTCGATCGCGGTGATCGGGGTCACGGCATCTGGCGTGGCCGACAGATCGCCCCATACGCCGAGACGCTCGAAGATCAGCCGCGCCCCATGCGACAGCGCGAGGGTGCGATCGCCGCGCAGCGACTCGCCCTTCGCCCGGGCGTCGAGGACGAGGACATCGAGATCGGAGTCCGCCACGGCCAGCGCAAGGGTCGCCCCGACGGGACCGGCGCCGACGATCACAAGGTCATGCAGCATTTGTCGGCCCGTTGCGGACGCGGCGTCCGTCGGCTTGCGGCGTTATCGCTTGCAGGCGGCCTCGACGTCGGCGACCGTCTTCGGCGCCGCCGCCGTCAGGTTGTCGATGCCGGTGGCCGTCACGAGCACGTCGTCCTCGATGCGCACACCGATATCCCAGAAATGTTCGGGGACATTGTCGGCCGGCCGGATGTAGGTGCCCGGCTCGACGGTGAGCACCATGCCGGGGGCGAGCTTCTGCGACGCGCCCTTCACCCGATAGAGGCCGGCGTCGTGCACGTCGAGGCCAAGCCAGTGGCCGGCGCGATGCATGTAGAACTGCTTGAAGCTGCCGTTTTCGAGAACCTCGTCGACCGTGCCTTTGCACAGTCCGAGATCGATGTAGCCCTGCGCCAGCACGCGCTCGGCGACGACGTGGTAATCGTGGAAGTCGGCGCCGGGCCGCACCGCGTCGAGGCAGGCCATCTGCGACGCGAGAACGAGCTCGTAGATGTCCTTCTGCGGTCCGGTGAAGCGGCCGCTCACGGGAAACGTGCGCGTGATGTCCGAGGCATAGCCGTGGTATTCGCAGCCGGCGTCGATCAGCAGCAGCTCGTTTTCCTGCAGCTGCCGGTTGTTGTCCCGATAGTGGAGGACGCACGCATTGGGGCCGCCGGCGACGATCGACGGGTACGCGACCGCCTGCGCGCCGAAGCGCAGGAATTCGTGCGCAAGCTCGGCCTCGACCTGGTATTCGTGCCAGCCGACGCGCGTCGTCTCCATCGCGCGGCGATGCGCGCCGGCGGAGATTTCGGCGGCGCGCCGCATCAGTTTGAGCTCGTGCTCGTCCTTTACGAGGCGCAGCGCGTCGAGCGGCTGGCGCACGTCGACGATCTCCTCGGGCGCGGCAACGCCCGTGCGCGCGCGGCCGCGAACCTCGTTCAGCAAGTCGGTGACCCGCTTGTCCCAGGGCGCGAAAAGACCAAGCGGCGTGAACAGCGCCGGCTGATCCGACGCGAGGTCCGGCAGCATCGTGTCGAGCTCGGCGATTGCATGCGCTTCGTCGAAGCCGAAGATTTCGCGCGCGGCGTCGGGTCCGTAGCGAAAGCCGTCCCAGATCTCGCGCTCTTCGTTCTTGTCGCGGCAGAAGAGAATATGCCGGTCGCCGGCCGGCCCGTCCTTGCCCGCGACGAGCGCGACCACCGCCTCCGGCTCGGGAAAGCCGCAGACATAATGGAAATAGCTGTCGAACCGGTACGGATAGAGCGAATCGCGGTTGCGCGCATATTCGGGCGCGGTCGGGACGATGGCGAGCCCGCCGCCCGCGTGGGCATGCATCTGCGCCAGCAGCGCGCGCCGGCGCTCGCGATGGATCTGGTAGACGTTTTTCATGGGGAAGGCTTCCGGACGAAGGCGTGATTATAGGTCCTGCGCGGCAAATCTTCGCGGCAGGGCGGAACGACCGGACGGGTGCGTTAACATCGTTCGATGGCGAGCGACTCCCTGCCGACCGACGGCGCGCCCCACGGCGCAGCATTGCGCGAAGCAAAGCTGACGCTGCGCAGGGCGGTTCTCGCGCGTCGCGATGCCCTCGGCATGGACGACCGCGCCGCCGCCAGCGCCGCGATTTTCGCGAGGCTCGCCGCACTGCCATCGTTCGCGTCCGCGCGCACGCTGCTGCTCACGCTGCCGTTTCGCAGCGAATGGGATTCGCTACCTCTCGTCCGCCAGGCGCTCGCCGCGGGCAAGTCCGTCGTCGTCCCTCGTGTCAATGCGACAACCAGGATGCTCGAGCTTCACGCGATTGCGGACCCGGACCGCGACGCAGCCCCCGGGCACCAAGGGATTCCCGAGCCGCTGGCGCACTGTCCGGCGGTTGCACCTGCCTTGGTTGACTGGGTGCTGGTGCCGGGCGTCGCATTCGATCGCGCCGGAAGGCGGCTCGGCTATGGCGGCGGCTATTACGATCGCCTGCTGCCGCTGCTGTCGCCCCGGGCGGCGCGCATCGCCGGCGCCTTCGACCTGCAGATCGTCGACCGCGTGCCGTCGGGCCCGCACGACGTCACAGTCGACAGGATCGTCACCCCGTCGGATGCGATCGTCCTCGCGCCCCGCGTTGCGGGTTAGGCGAATGGAACGCGCAACCCGGAGCGGCGCCACCTCCACGCCGCCGCGCGCGGCCGCCGCCGCGCTCGCCGTCACGCTCGCGCTTCAGATGTTCACGTCGCTCGCCGCCACGGCGACGCCCGTGCTGGCGCCGATGATCGCGCGCGACCTCGACCTGTCGCCCAAACTCATCGGCGTGTTTGTCGGCATCATTTACGCGGGGTCGATGGCCGGCAGCCTCGCTGCCGGCGGCTTCGTCGAGCGCTTCGGCGCCATCCGGGTGTCGCAGGCGTGCGTGGTCATGTGCGCCGTATCGCTGGCGGCCGTGTGCGCGGGCGCGGCGCCGCCGTCGCCGCTCGTTGTGCTGCTCGCGCTTTCGCCACTCCTGCTCGGGCTGGGCTACGGACCGATCACGCCCGCTTCGTCGCACGTCCTCATTCGAACCGCGCCGCCGTCGCGGATGGCGCTCACGTTTTCCATCAAGCAGACCGGCGTGCCGGCGGGCGCGGCGCTGGCGGGCGCCTTGCTCCCCGGGCTTGCCCTGGCGCAGGGATGGCGGTCGACCTATCTCGCCATCGCCGCGCTCGGTATGGCGATCGCCATCGCGGCGCAGTCGACACGCGCAACGCTCGATGCCGATCGGCAGCCGGGTCGCGCCATTTCGTTCGCCGGCGTATTCGCGCCGCTCAAGCTCGTGTTCGGCACGCGGGCGCTGGCCGAACTCGCGCTGACGGGTTTCTTCTACGCGGCGACCCAGGTCTGCCTGTCGAGCTTCCTCGTCATCTACCTCACCGAAACATTGAAGTTTGGGATCGTCGCCGCGGGTCTCGCGCTCACCGTCGCCAACATCGGCGGCATCGTCGGCCGCATTGCCTGGGGTGGCACCGCCGACCACTGGGTGCCGCCGCGAGTGATGCTGGGACTGATTGGCGTCGCGGCGGCGCTCTGCGCGTACGCAACCGCGGCTTTTGGCGCGCATTGGCCCAATGCGATCATGTTTGCGGTGTGCGCGCTTTTCGGCGCCACCGCGATCGGCTGGAACGGCGTCCAGCTGGCCGAGGTCGCGCGCCATTCGCCTGCGGGCCAGGCGGGCGCGGTGACCGGCGCTTCCGGATTCGTCACGTTCGCCGGCGTCGTCCTCGGGCCGCCGATGTTCGCGCTGCTGGCCGCGGCAACCGGCAGCTACCGGGTCGGATTTCTCGTTTTCGGGACCACGAGCCTGCTTTGTGGCGGCAGGCTGCTTTTACGGCGCCGGCGCTAGCGGTTGCGTTGTCGATTAAAAATCGACGCGGACAGCGCGTGAAGGAAGGCGTCCAGTGTGCGCTGGTTCTCAAAAATGGAAATCATTTCCAAAAAGCGCTAGCATAGGCATGGACGCCGCAACGCCCGGACGCCGCACCAACGCGATGCGGTAGGGCGCGCCGCCGCATACAATCGAACCCCCAGCGACCGGGCGCCGAGCCCGGCGCCGCGTTGCCGCCGCAGGAGGACACCATGAACACCGACTCCGATCACGACCCGCAGGAAACGCGCGAGTGGCTCGACGCGATCGATGGCGTCCTCGCGAACGAGGGACCGGACCGCGCGCACTTCCTGATCGAGATGCTGATCGACAAGGCGCGGCGCTCGGGCGCATATCTGCCGTTTTCGGCGAACACGGCATACATCAACACGATCCCCGTCGACAAGCAGGTCAAGCTTCCCGGCGACCAGACGATCGAGGAGCGCATTCGATCCTACGTTCGCTGGAACGCGATGGCGATCGTCCTCCGGGCGAACAAGGACACGAACGTCGGGGGGCACATCGCGAGCTTCGCGTCGGCGGCGACCCTCTACGACGTCGGCTTCAATCACTTCTGGCATGCGCCGTCGGCCGAGCACGGCGGCGACCTCGTGTTCGTGCAGGGCCATTCCGCCACGGGCGTTTATGCGCGCGCGCACATGCTCGGGCGGCTCACCGACGAACAGATGAACAACTTCCGCCAGGAAGTCGACGGCAAGGGCATCTCGTCGTACCCCCATCCGTGGCTGATGCCCGACTTCTGGCAGTTCCCCACGGTGTCGATGGGCCTCGGGCCGCTGATGGCGATCTACCAGGCGCGCTTCATGAAATACCTGCAGGACCGCGGGCTCGCCCGGACCGAGGGACGCAAGGTCTGGTGCTTCTGCGGCGATGGCGAGATGGACGAGCCGGAGTCGATGGGCGCCATCGGCATGGCCGCGCGCGAAAACCTCGACAATCTGGTCTTCGTGATCAATTGCAACCTGCAGCGCCTCGATGGACCTGTACGCGGCAACGGCAAGATCATCCAGGAGCTGGAAAGCGATTTTCGCGGCGCCGGCTGGAACGTGATCAAGGTGATCTGGGGCACGCGCTGGGACTCGCTCCTCGCGCGCGACAAGAAGGGCATCCTGATGCGGCGGATGATGGAGTGCGTCGACGGCGAATACCAGACGTTCAAATCGAAGGACGGCGCCTACGTCCGCGAGCACTTCTTCAACACGCCCGAGCTCAAGGAACTCGTCGCCGACTGGTCGGACGAGGACATCTGGAACCTGAACCGCGGCGGCCACGACCCGCACAAGGTCTACGCCGCGTTTCACGCCGCCGTCAATCATCCGGGGCAGCCGACGCTGCTCCTGCCGAAGACGATCAAGGGCTACGGAATGGGCGAGTCGGGCGAGGCGCAGAACATCACGCACCAGCAGAAGAAGATGTCGATCGAGTCGATCCGGCGCTTCCGCGACCGCTTCCAGATTCCGGTCCCCGACGACAAGCTCGAGGAAGTGCCGTTCGTGAATTTCGCGCCGGGCTCGCCGGAGGCCGAGTACATGAAGGCGCGGCGGATGGATCTCGGCGGTTACCTGCCGTCGCGCCGGCGCAAGGCGGACGCGCTGGTCGTGCCGGACCTCCCCGCGTTCGAGCGCTTCCTCAAGAGCACCGAGGACCGCGAAATCTCGACGACGATGGCGTTCGTGCAGATCCTGCAGCTTTTGTTGCGCGACAAGAATATCGGCAAGCACATCGTCCCGATCGTCCCCGACGAGTCGCGCACGTTCGGCATGGAAGGCATGTTCCGCCAGCTCGGCATCTGGAACCAGCAGGGGCAGCTCTATACGCCCGAGGATGCCGACCAGCTGATGTTCTACAAGGAAAAGAAGGACGGACAGATCCTGCAGGAGGGCATCAACGAGGCCGGCGGCATGTGCGACTGGATTGCCGCGGCGACGTCGTACTCGACGCACGGCGTGCCGATGATCCCGTTCTACATCTTCTACTCGATGTTCGGCTTCCAGCGGATCGGCGACCTGGCGTGGGCGGCCGGCGACATGCGCGCGCGCGGTTTCCTGCTTGGCGGCACCGCGGGCCGCACGACGTTGAACGGCGAAGGGCTGCAGCACGAGGACGGCCACTCGCACATGATATCGGCGACCGTCCCGAACTGCATTTCGTACGACCCCACGTTCGGCTACGAGGTCGCGGTCATCATCCAGGACGGCCTGCGCCGGATGGTCGCCGAGCAGCAGGACTGCTACTACTACCTGACGGTGATGAACGAGAACTACACGCAGCCGTCGATGCCCGAAGGGGCGGCGCCCGACATCATCAAGGGCATGTACCTCTTCCGCGCGGGCGAGAAGAAGCCGAAGGCGCCACGCGTGCAGCTTTTGGGCTGCGGCACGATCTTCCGCGAAGTGATCGCGGCCGCGGATTTGCTGAAGAGCGACTGGGGCGTCGAGTCCGACCTCTGGAGCTGTCCCAGCTTCACCGAGCTCGCGCGGGAGGGCATGCGTGCGGCCCGCGAGAACCTGATGAATCCGACCGCGAAGCCGAAGCAGGGGCATGCGGAATCGTGCCTCAAGGACACCGCGGGTCCGGTGATCGCGGCGACCGACTACATGCGCGCATATGCCGAACAGATCCGCGCGTTCGTCGGCCGGCGCTACGTCGTCCTCGGCACCGACGGGTTCGGACGCTCGGACACGCGCGAAAAGCTGCGCCGCTTCTTCGAAGTCGACCGGTATTACGTCACCGTCGCCGCGTTGAAGGCGCTCGCCGACGAGGGCGCGCTGCCGGCGTCGAAGGCGGCGGACGCGATGAAGAAATACGGCCTCGACCCGGCGAAGCCGGCGCCGTGGACCGTGTAGGGGGCGCCATGAGCACTATCGAGGTCAAGGTCCCCGACATCGGCGATTTCACCGACATTCCGGTCATCGAGATCTTCGTCAAGGCGGGCGACACCGTCGCGCCCGAGGATCCGCTGGTCTCGCTCGAATCCGACAAGGCGACGATGGACGTGCCCTCGCCGGCCGCGGGCATCGTCAAGGAATTGCGCGTAAAGCTGGGCGACAAGGTCAGCGAGGGTTCGCTGATCGTGGTGCTGGAAGCGGACGGCGCGGGCGCCGCGAAGCCTGGCGCCGCCGCGAAAGCGGAAGCGCCAAAGGCCGCACCTACGCCTGCCGCGCCCACGCCCGCAGCGCCCGGTCCCGCCACGGCATCAACATCCGCACCGGCGCCGAAACCCGCACCTGCGGAAGCGCCGGTTGACGGCGAAGCGTTCAAGGGCGCGCATGCATCGCCGTCGGTGCGCAAGTTCGCGCGCGATCTCGGCGTCGATCTCTCGCGCGTGACGGGCAGCGGCCCGAAGAACCGGATCCTGCAGGACGATGTACAGAACTTCGTCAAGCAGGCGATGAGCGGCGCGGGTCCGGCTGCGGCCGGCGGTGGTGTCACAGGGGGCGGCGCGTTGAACCTCCTTCCGTGGCCGAAGGTTGACTTCGCGAAGTTCGGCCCGTTCGAATCGCGGCCCCTGTCGCGCATCCAGAAGATCTCCGGCGCCAATCTCGCCCGCAACTGGGTGATGATCCCGCACGTCAC
>JBDTLY010000053.1:0-12237 GCA_039934535.1 Casimicrobiaceae bacterium
GCATCCTGCAGATAGTGCAGCGCCCAGAAGACGCCGCAGGCGCCGTCGTACAGCGACGCATCGACGCGCCCGGTCTGGTTCGCGCTCACCGCGTCCAGGGGATGGAGCGGCCAATACTCGTCTTCCGTGAAGCGCGCCTCGGCGTCCGCGACGATGCGTTCGATCGCCAACCGGGCCTGGCCCTCGTCCCATGGAAGCGGGCGCAGCGGCTCGTGCCTTACGGGGTCGTATAGCACCTCCACCGGGTCATTGCCCTTCGGGCGGCTGCCAGAGCTCAACCTTGTTGCCTTCCGGGTCGATGACCCAGCCGAACTTGCCGTATTCGGAGTCGTCGGTCTTGTCGACCACGTTGCAGCCCTCATCGCGCAAGGCCTTCAAAAGGCCCGTCACGTCTGCGACGCGGTAGTTGATCATGAACGTGGATTTGCTCGGCGCGAAATGGTCGCCGCCGGCGTCCGCTACGGACCAGATCGTCGTGCCGCCCGTGGGTTTGCCGTCAGCGTCGGTCCAGGTAAACGCCGCCCCGCCCCACTCGAGCACGTCGATGCCAAGGTGCGTCTTGTACCAGGCGCGCAGGGCGACGGGATCCTTCGCCTTGAAGAAGATCCCGCCGATGCCGGTGACTCGTTTCATCTTTGCCTCCCATATGTGATTAAGCGGGCACGCCGGCTCCGGCTTTCCTTCGACTAAGGAACCACGCGCTCCCCAGCGTCATGAGCAGTCCCACCGGAAACACCTCCACAAACGTCATTCCCATGTTCACCACGGGGTTCTTGTACATCTCGGCAAACTCCGCCATCTCCTTCCTTTTGGCCTCGATCACCGCTTCGCTCGCGCCGCCGGCCCGAGCCTTTTCGATCACCGCCGCTGCGTACTTGTCCATGAAGTCCGGCACCATGGTGCGGTAGATGACCTGCCATGCCGCCACGTAACACGCCGACGCCACCAGCGTGATCAGTATCCCGACCTTGAACGCCTTGCCGAATCCGATGGTTCCCGCATTCACGTTGTCGCGGTAGGAGCGGATGCCAAAGTACACCATCAGGAATGCCAGGATCATCGTCGTATAACCGATGGCATAACCGACGATTCCGGCCTGGTCGTGGATGCGATCGAAAAACGCCATCGTGAGGGCCATCGTCGCCGCGAGGAACGCGCCGGCAATCAGGCCGAACGTCAGGACTGTCTTCTTCATCGAGAACTCCCCTGTGAAGCGTGGAACGACGGGACCGGGGCCATCATCGGCGTTTCACTGCCCTTTTCGCGTCACCCGTTCGGATGATTTTGGTCATTTCACCGCAAATTCAGCTGTTCTGGAAACCGTCGGCGCCGAATTTCCGCTCAGGGAATCAGCCCAAGCGTCTTGGCCCGCTGCACGGCCTGCGTGCGCCGCCTGGCGCCCAGCTTTTCGAAGACGCGGCTCGAATGGGTCTTGACCGTGTTCTCGCTCACGAACACCCGTCCGGCGATCTCCTTGTTGCTAAAGCCTGCCGCGATGAGCTCCAGGATCTCGTGCTCGCGCGGGGTCATCCCGATCTCGGCCAGCTTCTCCTCATTCAACGTGAAATTCGCCGGGGCCGGCACGGCGACTTCGCGCACGACGACCCTCTCCTTCCTGCTGGTGATCCTGAGCCCGAGCCAGATGCCGAAGGTCACGAAGATCAGCGCGACGAGCCCGCCATAGATTTCGACGGAGTGCTCGACCACGAGATACCGATACTCGATTGCCTTGAGCAGCGCGATGAGCGCGCCCCCGAGAATGCCGTAGAGAATGACCTGCTTTCGCACCGCACCGCTCAAGCGTGCTTGCGCAGGAAGACATGGGCCGCGCGCTCACCCGCGACATATCGCGAACATTCATAGCCCAGCGCATGCAGGTCGAGGCCCTGCCAGAGGTGCTCGCCGGCACCGAGCACCACCGGACGCACGGCGAGATGTAGCTCGTCGATCAGCCCGGCGCGCAGATACTGCCGAAGGATGGAAACGCCGCCGCCGACGCGGACGTCGCGGCCGCCCGCTGCCGCCCTGGCCTGCTGCAACGCGGCGTCAATGCCCTCGGTGACAAAAAAGAATTTCGTGCCTCCCGCCATCTCGAGCGGCGCCCGCGGGTGATGCGTCAGCACGAAGACGGGCGTGTGATACGGCGGATCGTCGCCCCACCAGCCCTTCCAGCTGTCGTCCGGCCACGGGCCGCGCACAGGGCCGAACATGTTGCGCCCTAGGATCCACGCGCCGATGTTGGCAAAGCCCTGCTCCGCCACTTCGTTGTCGACGCCCGTTTCGCCGTCGCCGTCGCCGTTGCCGAGAATCTTCCGCCACAGGCGCGTGTGGACGAACCATTCCATCAACTCGGGGCCCCTGACGCCGAGCGGATTCTGGAGATCCTGGTCCGGTCCGGCGCCGAAGCCGTCGATGGAGATCGCGAAGCTCTGGACGCGGAGTTTCGACATGGCATGCCTCGCTCAGCGGGATGGCCCGCAATGAACTGACAGACGTTGCGCTATCCGACGACGAGGATATGCACGCGGAAGGGTCCGTGTGCGCCGAGCACGATCGTCTGCTCGACGTCGCCGGTGCGCGACGGCCCTGAGATGAGATTGATCGCGCGCGGCGTCTCCCCGCGTTCCTTGCGGATCAGCGCGAACATTTCCTCCATCCCCGACACGACGCGGTCGGCGCGCAGGACGGCGATGTGCGTGTCGGGCAGGAGCGTGGTCGCGGTCGGCGTGTCGGCGCCCGTCAGGACGACGAGCGTTCCGGTTTCTGCGATTGCGCAATAAGTGCCGGTGATGCCGAGGCGGTCGTCGCCCAAAGTCGGGCGCGTCTCGATGTCGAGCCCCGCGCCTTTCCAGTCGAGATCGGCAAACTCCGGCCAGCAGACGCCCTCGTGCGACTTCTGTGACGCAATCGGCACTGGAAGCACGAGAGCATCGATATAGCGCGCGATGGCGGCGGGAATCGCGGCACGATCCGCGATGCGCTCGACGGTACTTTCCATGTCCGTCGCACGGGTCATGAACTTCGCCAGCAGGTCCGCCGGCATCGCCGGCCGCGGGCCGTGCGCATGCGCAGCCATGTATTGCTGCGCCTCGGCAGTCGCCTTCGCGCGGTCGCCGGTTGCGCCGACCGCCTTTTTTACGCGGCCGAGAACGGCGTCGCGCGCGGCTTTGTTCGAGGCCAGACTCGTCGACATGATTCCGGCCTACGCCCGCGCCTTCCGCACCGCCGCGCTCTTGCCGCCATCCTTCATCTGCCTGCGGACGAACCGATCGAGACGCGAGACGCCTTCGCGGATCGCCGCGGGCGACGCCGCGTACGAAAATCGGATGTGCTGGCCGTCGCCGGGGACGCGGCGCCCGAAATGGATGTCGGCGAGCACGGCCACGCCTGCTTCCATGAGCAGCCGCTTGCGGAACACTTCGGAATCGGCGCAGCCCGCGAGCGCGCACGCCTCGGTCACGTTCGGCCACGCGTAGAACGCGCCGCCGGGCACCTTGCACGCGATGCCGGGGACCTTGTTCAGGAGCCCGACGATGAGATCGCGCCGCTCGAGGAAGCTCGCGCGCATCGCGTCGGCGGCATCCTGCGGGCCGGTGATCGCCTCGACCGCCGCCCATTGCGAGATCTGCGACGCGCACGAGTCGGTGTTGGTGATCCAGCGCGTGAACACGGGCGCGAGCGTGCGGTTGGCCGTGAAGCCGATACGCCAGCCCGTCATCGCCCAGGTCTTCGAGGCGCCGTCGCTGATGATCGTGCGTTCCTGCATTCCCGGCCGCCGCGCCAAGGTGTCGAACGCGCCGGCATAGGCGAGGCGGGAGTAGATTTCGTCGGCATACACCCATACCTGCGGATGCCCGCGCAAGATTTCGGCGATGGCGTCGAGATCGGCCGCCTGCAGCATCCCGCCCGTCGGGTTGTGCGGCGTGTTGAGGATCAGCAACCGCGTCTTCGGCGTGATCTTGGCTTCGAGGTCCGCCGGGTCGAACGCGAAGTCGCGCGACTCGCGCAGGTAGATGGGCACCGGTTCCGCGCCATTGGCGTGGATCTGCGATTCATAGATCGGGAATCCCGGCACCGGATAGATCACTTCGTCGCCTGCGCCATAGTCGGTGACCGACGCGATGGCGTAGGCGATGAACGGTTTGGCGCCCGCGCCGACAACGACATCCTCGGGGTTAATCTCGATACCGCGCCGCACGCCCATGTCCTTCGCGGCCGCCGCGCGCAGTTCATCGATGCCGGCCGACGGCGTGTAACCGTGCTTGCCGCCGCGGATCGCCGCAATCGCGGCGTCCTGCACGTTCACCGGCGTCGGAAAATCGGGCTGGCCGATGCAGAACGAGACGATGTCCTTGCCTTCGCGCACCAGCGCGTTGACCTCCGCCAGCACCACGAACGCGTTCTCGGTGCCGAGCGATTCCGCGCGGCGCGACAGCGGCGGCACGGAAAGAAGCGGGTTGTGCGGGGCATTCATCCTGATTTCGCCTGTTGTTGCGCGCGATAGAGTTCGCGGAAGGTCCTGCCTGTCGGCGCCGGCAAGTCGCGGCCGTCGGTCCAGCCGCTCGCCAACGGCAGCTTGTGGATCATGCCATCGCTGCCGCCCCACCACTTCATCATGCGCACGCCGAGCATCGTTCCAAACCCATAGAGGGCGGGATGCTGCGCGACCCACGACCACGTCGCCAGCGCGGCACGCTCGGACCACGGCCGCAGTCCTGTTTCGAAGGCCTTTTCGCGCAGCTTGCGCTGCAGGTCGGGCAGCGGAATCCGCACCGGGCAGACGACGCCGCACTGGTTGCACAGCGTCGATGCCGCCGGCAGGTCCTGCGCCTTGTCGAGGCCGACGTACATCGGCGTCAGGATCGACCCGATCGGACCGGGATAGACCCAGCCGTAAGAGTGGCCGCCGACGTTCTGGTAGACGGGGCAGTGGTTCATGCACGCGCCGCAGCGGATGCAGCGCAGCGCCTCGCGCACGTCGCTCGCCAGCACCGTCGTGCGGCCGCTGTCGACGAGGATGAAGTACATGTGCTCGGCGCCGTTGAATTCGCCCGCGTCTTTTGTCCCGGTCAGGATGTCCACGTAGTTGGATATCGACTGCCCGGTCGACGAGCGCGGCAGCAGGCGCATCAACGTCGCCACGTCTTCCAGCGTAGGCACGATCTTCTCGATGCCGGAGATCGCGACGTGGACCTTCGGCAGCGTGGTCGTGAGCGTGGCGTTGCCTTCGTTGGTGACGAGCACGACCGAGCCCGTCTCGGCGACGAAGAAGTTGCCGCCCGAGATGCCCATGTCGGCGGTCAGGTAGTGCTGGCGCAGCACGCCGCGGGCTTCGAGGCAAAGCTCCTCGATGCCGGTCTTGACCGGCGTGCCGTGCGCCTTGTGAAAGAGATCGGCGACCTCTTCCTTCGACTTGTGCAGCGCCGGGCCGATGATGTGCGACGGCGGCTCGTAGTCGTTGATCTGCAGGATGTACTCGCCGAGATCGGTCTCGACGACCTTCATCCCGGCGCCCTCGATCGCGTGATCGAGCGCCGACTCTTCCGAGACCATCGACTTCGACTTGATGATCTTCTTCACCGCGTGCTTCGCGGCGATTTCCAGCACCAGCGCATTGACGTCGGCAGGCGTCTCCGCCCACAGCACGGTGGCGCCGCGCGCCGTGGCATTGCGCTCGAACGTCTCGAGCCAGACGTCGAGGTTGTCGAGCGCCCGGGCGCGGATCGACTTGCCGGCGTCGCGCGTGCCTTCGAAGTCGTCGAGCTCGACCAGCGACGCGCGCCGCTTGGCGACGAACTTGCCCTGCATCTTCTTGAGGTTGTGCTGGAGCCGCTCGTCGTGCAGCTTGACGTGCGCGCGCTCCTTGAAATGCATCGACGTGACCTGCATCAGCTTGCCCGCCCCGTCAGCACTTCGGCCACATGCAGGACTTTGGTCTTCGTATCGCCGCGCCGCCTCAGCCTGCCCTCGATGTTCAGCATGCAGCCCAAATCGCCCAACACGACGGCGTCCGCACGGGTCGCCACGACGGCCTCGCACTTGTTGTCGGCAAGACGCGACGAGATTTCGCCGAACTTGATCGCGAACGTGCCGCCGAAGCCGCAACAGACTTCACACTCCGGCATCTCGTTGAGCGTGACGCCGGGCAGCTTCGCGAGCAGCGCGCGCGGCTGCTGCTTGACGCCCATCTCGCGCAGGCCGGCGCAGCTGTCGTGGTAAGTGATCGTGCCGTCGAAGCGGCCGGGAACCGTGTCGAGCGCGAGCTTCTCGACCAGGAACGCGGTGAGTTCCCAGGTTTTCGCGGCGAGCGCCTCGACGCGCTTCGCCATCGCCGGGTCGTCGGTGAAGAGATCGGCGTAGTGCGTCTTGATCATTCCGCTGCAGGAGCCCGACGGCGCCACGAGATAGTCGCAGTCCTCGAACTCCGCCACGACCTTGGCCGCGAGCGCCCTGGCGTCAGCGCGGTCGCCGGAGTTGTAGGCCGGCTGGCCGCAGCACGTTTGGGACGGCGGCACGAAGACCTGCGCACCGCCGGCTTCGAGCAACTCGATCGCCGCGAAGCCGATCGACGGACGCATCAGATCGACGAGACAGGTGACAAAAAAGCCGACGCGCATGGCGGGGACCGTTCGGGCGAGGGGTTATTCCGCGAGCGGCAAATCTTAGCACGCCCCGCCGCTACACGAATCCCGACAACACCAGCGCGCCGAAGCAGATTTCCACGAGCCGTTGCGGGAACATGCCGAGGAAGACCAGCGCGAGCCCGTTCGCCGACAGGAAGGCCTGGTTGTCGAGACGGGCGACGATCGGCGCGTGGTCCGTCGGCTCGTCGAAATACATGAGCTTCACGATGCGCAGGTAATAGAACGCGCCCACCAGCGACGCCAGGACGGCGACCACGGCGAGCCAGACGTAGCCGGCGCCCACGGCGGCCATGATCACCGAGAATTTCGCGTAAAAACCGATCGTCGGCGGGATGCCGGCCAGCGAGAACATCACGATCAGCATCATCAGCGCCCACCAGGGCGACCGCCGGTTGAGGCCCTTGAAGTCGTCGATCTGGTCGGCCTCGAAGCCGGCGCGCGACAGCAGCATCACGATCCCGAAGGATGCGAGGGTCGTCAGCACGTACGCGACCGAGTAGAACATCGCCGCCGTGAACCCGTCGAGGTTTCCCGCGAGGAAGCCCATCAGCATGAAGCCCATGTTGGCGATCGTCGAGTACGCCAGCATCCGCTTGATGTTCGTCTGGGCGATTGCGATCACGTTGCCGAGGACCATCGACAGCAGCGACAGCACGATCAGCATATCCTGCCAGTCGAATACGAGGCCGCCGAGCGCAATGGCAAGGAGCCGCATCATGAACGCGAAGGCGGCGAGCTTGGGCGCCGTGCCGATCAGCATCGTCACCGCCGTCGGCGCGCCGTCGTAAACGTCAGGCACCCACATGTGGTACGGCACCGCGCCCAGCTTGAACCCGATCCCGGAGACTACGAACACGAGCCCGAAGAGCAGGATCATCGGGTTGCCCTGGTGCGAGAGCACCGCTTCCGCCACCTGGACGACGTCGAGCGAGCCCGTCGCGCCATAGATCATCGACATCCCGTAGAGCAGCATGCCCGACGCCAGCGCCCCGAGCACGAAATACTTCATCGCCGCCTCGGACGCCTGCTTCGATGTCTTGTGCATCGCGACCATTGCATAGAGCGACAGCGCCTGCAGCTCGAGCCCCATGTACAGCGTGATGAAGTTCCCGGCCGAGATCATCACCATCATCCCGAGCAGCGTCGTGAGCGCGAGCACGAAGGTCTCGCCCCGGAAGAGTCCGCGCGCTTCGAGATAGCTCCGCGAATAGAAAAGCGTGAGCGACACCGCGATGCAGGTGAAGAACCGGAACACGTCCGACAGCATGTCATCGATGACCATGCCATTCATTGCCCGCAGGGGCTCGCCTGCCGCGGTCACGTAGACGAGCCAGGCGGCGACCAGAAGGGTCAGCTGCGTCAGCCAGAAGCTCCAGTGCCGCAGGCGCTCGGGCAGGAACACGTCGACCACCAGGATCGCGCACGCGGCGCCCAGCACGACCGTCTCGGGCAGGACGGACAGGAAATTGAGCGTGCTCATCGTGGGCATGGGCGGATCAGAGTTTGCTGCGCGCGATGTGCGCCAGGAGGTCGGTCACCGACGCGTGCATGACGTCGATGAAGGGCTTCGGCCACACGCCCATCCACAGCACAAGCGCAGCCACGCTCGCGAGGAGCCAGAACTCGCGGCGGTTGAGGTCGGTCAGGTTCGCAACGTTGTCGTTCGCCACCGCGCCATAGATCACGCGCTTGTACATCCACAGCGTGTAGGCGGCGCCGAGGATCATGATCGTGGCGGCGGTGAAGCCGAGCCAGAAGTTCACCTTGACCGAAGCGAGGATCACCATGAACTCGCCGACGAAGCCGGACGTCGCCGGAAGGCCCGCGTTGGCCATCGCGAAGAGCATCATGAACGCGGCGAACTTGGGCATCGTGTTGACCACGCCACCATAGTCGGCGATCTGCCGGCTGTGCATGCGGTCGTACATCACGCCCACGCAAAGGAACATCGCGGCCGAGACGAAGCCGTGCGAGATCATCTGCACGAGGCCGCCTTCCATGCCCAGCGTGCTGAACAGGAAGAAGCCCAGCGTGACAAAGCCCATGTGCGAGATCGACGAGTAGGCGATCAGCTTCTTCATGTCGCCCTGGACCAGCGCCACGAACCCGATGTAGACGATGGCGATCAGCGACAGCGTGATCACGAACCCGGACAGGTACCTCGATGCATCGGGCACGATAGGCAGGATGAAGCGGACGAAGCCGTACGCGCCGATCTTCAGCGTGATTGCCGCCAGGATCACCGAGCCGCCGGTCGGCGCCTCGACGTGCGCGTCGGGCAACCACGTGTGCACCGGCCACATCGGCACCTTGACCGAGAAGGACAGGAAGAACGCGACGAACAGCAGGATCTGCACGTTGAGCGCCAGCGGCACCTCGTACCACGCGAAGATCGAGAACGAGTTCGAAACGTTGTACAGGTAGATGAGCGCCACCAGCATCAGCAGCGAACCCAGCAGCGTGTAGAGGAAGAACTTGATCGCCGCATAGACGCGGTTGGGCCCGCCCCAGATGCCGATGATGAGGTACATCGGGATCAGCATTGCCTCGAAGAACGTGTAGAAGAGGATGCCGTCGAGCGCGCAAAACGCGCCGTTGATGAGCCCCGACTGTATGAGGAACGCGGCCATGTACTGCGACACGCGCGACTCGATCACCTCCCAGCCCGCCCAGACGACGACGAGGGTCATCAGGCTGTTCAGCAGCACGAACAACATCGAGATGCCGTCCACGCCCAGGAAGTAGTAGATGCCGAACTTCGGGATCCATTCCGCATATTCGACGAACTGGATGTCCGACGTGCCGGTCACGAAATTGAGCCACAGCGGCAGCGTGACCAGCAGGCCAAGTGCTGCGCCAATCAACGCGAGCCAGCGCGCGAGCCGGCCGTTGGCGTCGCTTCGCACCGTCAGCACGACGATGCCGGCGACGATCGGGACCCAGATGGCGAGCGAGAGAAGGGGCATCACCGTCACGTTCTATAAAGCGTCCACCACGACAGCAGCGCGAACAGGCCGACGATCATCGTGAAGGCGTAGTGATAGACGTAACCGGATTGCATGTGCCGCAGCAGCGCGGACGCGAGCGCGACGGTGCGCGCCGCGCCGTTGACGAAAAAGCCGTCGATGATCGATTTGTCGCCGACATTGGACAGGAACGTTCCGATGCGGCGAAAGCCGCCGGCGAAGAACCAGTCGTTGAACCGGTCGAAGTAGTACTTGTTGTCGAGGAGCGTATAGAGCCAGCCCGCCGACTTCCTGATCCGCGCCGGCAGCGCGGGATTGACGAGGTAGCAATACCAGGCAGCGACTATGCCCGCGACCGCGAGCAGCAACGGCAGGCCCAGGATCCCGTGCTGGATGAACGGAACCACGCCATGCCACTCGTCCTTCATTTCCGCGATCGCGGGATGCGTCGCCGCGATGAAGATCGAGTCGCCGAAGAAGCCGCCGAAGAGCATCGGGTCGATGTAGATGAAGCCCGCGTAAACCGAGGGGATCGCGAGCAGGATGAGCGGCACGGTGACCACCCACGGGCTCTCCTTCGGCGGACCGCCGTGGTGCTCAGAGCCGTCGTGCGCGTGTCCCGCGTCCGCGCGATCGTGCTCGTCGATCCTGAACCGGGGCGTCCCATGGAACGCCAGGAACAGCATCCGGAACGAGTAGAACGCCGTGATGAACACGCCTGCCAGCACCGCGAAGTACGCGTAGCCGTGGCCCGGGATGCTCGACAGGTGGACCGCATCGATGATCGCGTCCTTGGAGAAGAATCCCGCGAACGGCGGAATGCCGGCCAGCGCCAGCGAGCCGATCACCGCCGTCCAATAGGTGATCGGCATGTACTTGCGCAATCCTCCCATGTTGCGCAGGTCCTGCTCGTGGTGCAACGCGATGATCACCGACCCGGCCCCGAGGAACAGCAGCGCCTTGAAGAACGCGTGCGTCATCAGATGGAAGATCGCCGCCGAATAGGCCGAGACGCCCAGGGCCACTGTCATGTACCCAAGCTGCGACAGCGTCGAGTAGGCGACGACGCGCTTGATGTCGTTCTGCACGATGCCGAGAAACGCCATGAACAGCGCCGTCGTCGCGCCGATGATGGTGACGAATCCCAGCGCCGTGTCCGAAAGCTCGAACAGCGGGCTCATCCGAGCGACCATGAAGATGCCGGCGGTCACCATCGTGGCCGCGTGGATCAGCGCGGAGATCGGTGTCGGGCCTTCCATCGAGTCCGGCAGCCAGACATGCAGTGGAACCTGCGCGCTCTTGCCCATCGCGCCGATGAAAAGGCAGATGCAGATGACGCTCATCAGCATCCACTGCGACTTGCCGACAAGGTTGATGGTCGTCGTCGCGAGCTCAGGCGCCCGCGCGAAGACGGTCGCGTAGTCGAGCGTGCCGAAATACGCCAGCACCAGCCCGATCCCCAGCACGAAGCCGAAGTCGCCGACGCGGTTGGCGAGGAAGGCCTTCAGATTGGCGTAAATGGCCGTCGGCCGTTCGTACCAGAAGCCGATCAGCAGGTACGACACGAGACCGACCGCCTCCCAGCCGAAGAAAAGCTGCAGGAAGTTGTTGCTCATCACCAGCATCAGCATGCTGAACGTGAAGAGCGAGATGTAGCTGAAGAAGCGCGTGTAGCCCGGGTCGTCGGCCATGTAGCCGATCGTGTAGATGTGCACCATCAGCGAGACGAAGGTGACGACCAGCAGCATCGTGGTCGTCAGCGGATCGATCAGGAAGCCGATCGACAGCTTGAGGTCGCCCGATTGCAGCCACGTGTAGACGTCGCCGTTGAAGCTGTTCCCGGCCATGACGTCGCGGAAGATGAAATACGACGCGACCATCGACACGGCAACGCCGAGGCAGCACAGCCAGTGCGAGACGCTGCGGCCGAGCGTCGGACCCCAGAGCCCGACCACGATCGCGGCGGCGAGCGGCGCGAGCGGGACGACGAGATAGAGTTGCGGAATGTCCATGTCGCGCCGTCAGCCCTTGAGCTCGTCCAGGTCCTCGACGTCGATCGAGCCGACGTTGCGAAAGAGCAGCACCAGGATCGCGAGCCCGATCGCGGATTCGGCCGCGGCGACGGTCAGGATGAAGAACACGAACACCTGTCCCGCCATGTCGTCGAGGAAGCTCGAGAACGCGATGAAGTTGAGGTTGACGGCGAGAAGCATCAGCTCGATCGCCATCAGCAGGATGATCACGTTGCGGCGATTGAGGAAGATGCCCGCCATGCTGATGGCGAACAGAACGGCCCCCAGCACAAGGTAGTGCGACAGCGTCGGCGGCGCGGCTAGAAACGACACGAATTTCCCCAAACGAATGCCTGGCTACGGCTCTTGTTTTTCGGACGGCATCGAGAGCACACGCAACCGGTCCTGCGCCCGGACCTTCACCTGCTTGCCCGGATCCTGGTATTTCGTTTCGCGGCGGCGACGGTGCGTCAGCGCGATGGCCGCGATGATCGCCACCAGCAGCACCACGGCGGCGATCTCGAACGGGTAGACGTAGTCGGTGTAGAGCAGCCTGCCCAGCACCTTCGTGTTGTCGTTGCCCGCGGCCGCCGGCTCCGTCGCCAGCAGCGGCTT
>JBDTLY010000054.1:0-12149 GCA_039934535.1 Casimicrobiaceae bacterium
TGAACACCTTCACGCCCGTCGGCACCGCGATCAGCATCGTCGCGTACATGAAGAACAGCAAGCCGGCCGCCGGCATGCCGACGGTGAACATGTGGTGCGCCCAGACGATGAAGGATAGGATCGCGATCGAGGCCAGTGCGTAGACCATCGACGCGTAGCCGAACAGCGGCTTGCGCGAGAACGCGGGGATGATCTGCGAGATGATGCCGAACGCCGGCAGGATAATGATGTAGACCTCGGGGTGCCCGAAGAACCAGAACACATGCTGGAAGAGCACCGGGTCGCCGCCGCCGGCGGCATTGAAGAACGTGGTGCCGAAATGGCGGTCGGTCAGAAGCATCGTCACCGCGCCCGCGAGCACCGGCATTACCGCGATCAGCAGGTAGGCGGTGATGAGCCATGCCCAGCAGAAGAGCGGCAGCTTCATCATCGTCATCCCCGGCGCGCGCAGGTTGAGGATCGTCGTGATGATGTTGATCGAGCCCATGATCGACGACGCGCCCAGGATGTGGATCGCGAATATCGTGAGGTCCATCCCCATTCCGGCCTGCACGGTGAGCGGCGGATAAAGCGTCCAGCCGCCCGCGGCGGCGCCGCCCGGAACGAACAGCGAGGTGACGAGCAGGATCGCTGCCGGCGGCAGCAGCCAGAAGCTCCAGTTGTTCATTCGCGCGAACGCCATGTCGGGCGCGCCGATCATCATCGGAATCTGCCAGTTCGCGAAGCCGACCGCCGCCGGCATGATCGCGCCGAATACCATGATGAGCCCGTGCAGCGTCGTCATGGAATTGAAGAACTCGGGATTGACGATCTGCAGGCCGGGCTGGAACAACTCGGCGCGGATGACCATCGCCATCGAGCCGCCGACGAGGAACATGGTGAAGGAGAACCACAGGTACATCGTGCCGATGTCCTTGTGGTTGGTCGTGGTCAGCCAGCGCGTGATTCCCGAGGGATGGTGCGCGTAGCCGCCGTCGGCGTGGCCGTGGCCGGGGGCGTGATCGTGGGTGACGCTGCTCATCGTGATGTCTCCGGATGGATTCGATCAGGCCCTACTGGCGGGCGACCTTGACGGCGGCGGGCTGCACCGCTTCGCCGGTGTGGTTGCCCCAGCTGTTGCGCGTGTACGTGATGACGGACGCGATGTCGGTGTCCGAGAGCGACTTGCCCCAGGCGATCATCGCCGTCGGCTTGCCGTCGCGCTCCACGCCGTTCAGCAAGGTCTTGATCTGCGCCGCCACGGGACCGTTGACCACTTTCGACCCGTCGAGCGGCGGGAACGCCGGCGGCGCGCCCTTGCCCGTCGCCTGGTGGCAGGCAACGCAGTTGGCCGCGTACACCTTCGCGCCGCGCGCCTCGAGATCCTTCAAGTCCCAGACCTTGTTCGGGTCGTCGCCCGACGCGTTGGACTTCTTCTTCATGTCGTCCATCCACTTCGCGTAATCGTCCTTCGTCTTCACTTCGACGACGATCGGCATGAAGCCGTGCTCCTTGCCGCAGAGCTCCGCGCACTGGCCGCGGTAGATGCCGGCCTTCTCCGCCTTGAACCAGGAATCGCGAACGAATCCGGGAATCGCATCCTGCTTGACGCCGAACGCCGGCACCCACCACGCGTGAATCACGTCGCCAGCGGTGATCAGCACGCGGATCTTGGTGTCAATGGGGACGACCAGCGGGTGATCGACTTCGAGCAGGTAGTGCTCGCCCTTCGGCTCCAGGTTCTCGATCTGCGCCATCGGCGTCGCGAGATTCGAGTAGAAGCTGACGCCGTCCTGCAGATAGTCGTAGTTCCACTTCCACTGGTAGCCGGTGATCTTGATCGTCATGCCCGGCTCCGACGTGTCCTTCATCGCGAGGATTGTCTTGGTCGCGGGGAACGCCATGAAAAGGAGGATTAGGAACGGAATCACCGTCCAGACGACCTCGACCGTCGTGTTCTCGTGAAACTGGTGCGCCTCGTGACCGACGGACTTACGGTGCTTGAAGATCGAGTAGAACATCACGCCGAACACGGCGACGAAGATGACGACGCAGACCCAAAAGATGAAAGTGTGGAGGTCGTACATCTGCCGCGCGATCGGCGTGACCGGCGGCTGGAAATTCCATTCCCGCTCCGCGGACGCCGCGCCAGGGGCCGCCAGCGCCATTGCCAGACTCATCTGCACGAGCCGGACGCCGGCCCTGAACTTGTTGCGTACCATGCTTCCCTCGCGCGTGCTGCGTTCGAATGGCGAATTGCTGCAAAAGGCGCGAAATGTTAGCACGGATCGCCACCCCGCCGGTAGGGAAATGCACGGTCCCGATCGCGCTTGTCAGTCCTTGAGCCCGAGGGTCCGGAGCACGTCCGGCGCGACCCGCGCGTCGTGACCGTCACCCCGATGCCACGCGATGTCGGCGGCGGGCGGCGCTGCAAGACGATCGGCCAGCGAAGCGACATTCGCGTCCGCCGCCACCATAGAAGGATCGATCCGGTTCGCGATCCACCCAGCCAGCGCGAGCCCGCGGGCCGCGATGGCCTGCGCCGAGAGCAGCGCGTGGTTGAGGCAGCCAAGTCGCACCCCCACGATCAGCAACACCGGCAGATCGAGACGGCGCGCGATGTCGAGCATGTCGATGCGCTCGCCGAGCGGCACCAGCACACCCCCCGCGCCCTCGACGACAATGACGTCCGCCGTCATGCCAAGCCGCCCGTACGCCGACGCGATCCGCTCGACGTCGATGGTCACGCCGCCCCGCGCAGCCGCGAGATGCGGCGCGATTGCCGCGGGGAACGAATACGGATTCACGTCGGAAAGCGGCGCGTCGACATTGCCCGCGGCAAGGAGCGCCTCGACATCGCCATTGATCGTCGCGCCCGGCGCAACGCCTGCCGCGACCGGCTTCATGCCGACGGCGCGCACGCCCGCCTTCACCAGCTCGCGAAGGAGGGCAACCGCCACGAACGTCTTGCCCACGCCTGTGTCCGTTCCCGTTACGAAAATTCCCCTCGTCATTGTCCGAACGTCACGATCGATTGCCCTTCCGCGGTGCGCCGCGGCGCGGCCTTCCATGCGTGGCCGTAGATCACCTCGAACGTCGCCGGAATCCGTCCTTCCGGCGTGCGGCCCGGCATCGCCTCCAGCGCGGCGAGCGCGCGTTCGAACCGCCGGCGCCCCGTGAGCCCGCGCCGCCGGCCCTGCGCCGCGTTGGTCGCGCCGATCGCCTTCAGGTCGCGCGCGACGGCCCGCGCGTCGGGATAGGTCAGCGTCAGCATTTCCATCTGCATCACCGGATCCGCGAACCCCGCTTGCACGAGGAGGTCGCCGATGTCGTGCATGTCGGCGAAGCGCGCGATGTGCGGATGCGCGTCGACGCCGGCGAACGCCGCGCGCAGCTCCTTCAGCGTGTCGGGGCCGAACGTCGTGAACGTGACGAGCCCGCCTACGTCGAGCACGCGGTGAAATTCGGCGATGGCCTGCGGCAGCGCCGAGGCCCATTGCAAGGTGAGGTTGCTCCACACGAGCCCGAACGCGCCGGCGGCAAACGGCAGCGCGGAAATGTCCGCACAGACCAGCGCGGGCGCGCCGGGCTGCCGGCCGCCGAGCGGCGACAGCAGCCGTTCGATCATCGAGCGATTCTCGCGCGTTCGTGTTCGCGCCGCCGCGAGCATCGGCAATGCCACGTCGAGCGCGACACGCCGGGCCCGCGGATAGCGCGCGGCGAGCTCGAGCAGCGCCTCGCCCGTGCCGCAGCCGGCATCGAGAATCGCCGCGGGCGCAAGCCGGATGACATCGAGGCGCTCCATCATCCGCGCGCCGACCTCGCGCTGGAGAACCGCAGCCGCGTCGTAGGTCGCGGCCGCCCGCGCGAAGTGCTTGCGCACGGCGCGCGGATCGATCGCGGCGGGATCGGGCTCGCGCGGTGGTTCAATTGGCATCGAGGAATCCGGAAAGCGCACGGCCGAAGGTGTCGGGATGCGACAGGAACGGCACATGCGCCGCGCCGTCGATGCGTGCGAAGCGGCCGTTTTGCATTGCCGTGGCGAGCCATTCGCCGGCGGCCGCCGGCGTCAGCGTATCCCGGTCACCGGCGATGACCAGCGCGGGCTGCGCGATGCGGCCGACTTCCGCGCGCAGGTCCGTCGTCGAAAGCACGGCGAGCGCCTCCGTCAGCGTGTGCCGCGACGGCTCGCCGCGCGCGAAGAGTTCCGCGCGCATTGCCGCAAGCGTCGCATGGCCGTGCTCGCTGCCGCGCATCTGGAGAGTGAGGAAGCGCAGCACCGTCGCCTTCCATGCGACAACGAGTTCATCCCCGAAGCGCTGCAGCGTCTCGCCCGGCATCGCATGCTGCCAGCCGTCGCCGGCCACGAACCGCGGCGTGGCGGCAACGAGCACGAGTTGCGCAATGCGCTCCGGGTGCGCGAGCGCCCAGGCGAGCGCGATCTGTCCACCCAGCGACCAGCCGATGACGGTGAGCGGCGAGCGCTCCGCGGCGAACGCGGCGTCAAGCGAGCGCACGACGCCTTCGATGGTGAACGACGGCGCCGGCGCGCTGAAGCCGTGTCCCGGAAGGTCGACCGCGTGGACCCGATGACGTCGCGCGAGATCCGCGACGAGGCCGCCCCAGACGCCCGAATGCATCGCCCAACCGTGCAACAGCACGAGCGGCGGTCCCCGGCCACGGGTGTCGACGTGCAGCGGACCGCTCATTGCGATCCCGCAATCGAGAATTCCGGCGCGAGCGTGCCCAGCGCGTCGGCGAGTGCGTCGACGTCGGCATCCGAGTGCGCGGCGGACAGCGATACGCGCAATCGGGCGGTGCCTTTCGGAACGGTCGGCGGGCGAATCGCCGGGACCCAAAACCCGCGCTGCAGCAGCGCGGCGGAAAGCGCGACCGCGATCGCGTTGGCGCCGACGATCAGCGGCTGGATGGCTGTCCGTGAATCGGCCAGCGTGAAGGGAAGCGGTCGCATCCGTTCGCGGAATTGCCGGATCAGCGCCGCAAGATGCGCGCGCCGTACCGCATCGTCGCGGATGATCGCGAGGCTCGCGCGCAGCGCCTCGGCCAGCAGCGGCGGCGACGCTGTCGTGTAAATGTAGGGCCGCGCCGTCTGCACGAGCGTTTCGATCACCGCCGGGTGCGCGGCGACGAACGCGCCCGCGACGCCGGCCGCCTTGCCGAGCGTACCCATGGCGATGATGCGCTCGGATACGAGGCCGCACTCCGCCAACGATCCGCGCCCCTCGCCGAGCACGCCGAAGCCGTGCGCATCGTCCACCACGAGCCACGCATCGAACTCATCGGCGAGCGCGAGGAGCACCGGTAGCGGCGCGAGATCGCCGTCCATGCTGAACACCGCGTCCGTTGCGATCAGCTTGCGCGGCGCGCTGGATGCGGCAAGCCGTGCGCGCAGCGCGGCGACGTCGCCGTGCGCATAGCGGATGAATTCCCCGCGCGACAGCAGCGCCCCGTCGTTGAGGCATGCGTGGTTGAGGCGGTCGGCGAAGATCGCGTCGCCGCGGCCCGCGAGCGCGGTCAGGACGGCGAGATTCGCGAGATAACCGGACGAGAAGGTCAGCGCCCGCGCGCTGGCGCACGGCCGGACGAACGCGGCGATCTCCGCCTCGAGCGCCGCATGCGGGCCGAAATGTCCCGCGACCAGGTGCGACGCGCCGGCGCCGACGCCGAAACGTCGCGCGGCGTCGCATGCCGCCGCAATCACCGCGGGATGATTCGCGAGCCCGAGGTAGTCGTTGCTCGCGAATGCGATCAGTTCGCGCCCGCCGACCACGACGCGCGCGCCCTGCGGCGACTCGACGACTCGGCGTGTGCGCTCGAGGCCCGCCGCGGCGCGGTCGGCAAGCGCGCGCTCGAGCGAGCCGATGAGCGCGGAGGACACGGAGGCGTCAGCCGGCCGGCGCTTACATTCCGGAAAGCCCGAGCTTCGCGAACAGCGCGCGGTCGGCCTCGGCTTCCGGATTGCCCGTGGTCAGCAGCTTGTCGCCGTAGAAGATCGAGTTGGCGCCCGCGACGAAGCACAGCGCCTGCACCGCGTCGCCAAGTTCGCGGCGGCCCGCCGACAGCCGCACCATCGCCTTCGGCATCGTAAGCCGCGCCACCGCGATCGTGCGCACGAATTCGAGCGGATCGAGCGCCGCGTCGCCGCCGAATCGCGCGTGGAGCGGCGTGCCTTCCACCTGCACCAGATGGTTGATCGGCACCGACTCCGGATACGGGTCGAGGTTCGCGAGTTGAGCGATGAGTCCCGCGCGCTGGGTCCGCGACTCGCCCATCCCGACGATGCCGCCGCAGCAAACGGACAGGCCGGCGTCGCGCACGCGCGAAAGCGTGTCCAGCCGATCGTCGTAGTCGCGCGTCGTGATCACGTCGCCGTAGAACTCCGGCGCGGTATCGAGATTGTGGTTGTAGTAGTCGAGTCCGGCGGATTTGAGCGCCTCGGCCTGCCCGTCCTTCAGCATCCCGAGCGTGCAGCAGGTTTCCATGCCGAGCGCCTTCACGCCGCGCACCATCTCGAGCACGGGCAAGAGGTCGCGCTCCTTGGGCCCGCGCCACGCCGCGCCCATGCAGAAGCGGGTCGCGCCCGACGCCTTCGCCGCGCGCGCCGCAGCGAGGACCGCGGACAAATCAAGGAGCTTCTCGTCGTCGACGCCGGTCTGGTAGCGCTTTGCCTGCGGACAGTAGCCGCAATCCTCGGGACAGCCGCCGGTCTTGATCGACAGCAGCGTGGAAAGCTGCACGGCGTTCGGCGGATGATGTTCGCGATGCACCTGCTGCGCGCGAAACAGGAGATCGGGAAACGGCAGCGCGAATAGCGTCTCGATCGCCGGCACCGTCCACCTCGTGGGCGGCGACGTTCCGACCGACCGCGGTCGAGGACTGTCAATCGTGCGTTCGACGGATGGCATCGCGCGGGCCTCAGACGTTAGATTGCGGGCAGTTCGATCGTGGTGGGAGGGTACTCCCTTGTTAAATAGCGCAAGGAAAACATTTGACTGCGCCGCCGCGGTTGCCAGTGTCGCCCGCCTCGCGTTGCCGCAGCGTTGCGAGCTGTGCGTGGCACGGTCGGGGCGCGACATCCTGTGCGAAGCGTGCGTCGCCGAATTGCCGCGCCTGGCGGCTGCCTGCCCGGCCTGCGCGCTCCCGGCATCTGACGGAAGCGTCTGCGGCGCCTGCCTTGCGCATCCGCCGCCGTGGTCGCGCGCCACGGCGGCGCTCGTCTACGCATTTCCCGTGGACCGGCTGCTGCAGCAACTGAAATACGGTGGCCGCCTTGCCTTGGCCGATTGGGCCGGCGCGGCGCTGGCGAAGGCCGTCCGGGCATCGCTCGCCCCGCGCCCCGCGGCCGAACAACCGAGCCAGGTCGTCGCCCTGCCGCTCGCGCGAGCGCGCCAGCGCGAACGCGGATTCAACCAGGCGCGCGAAATCGCGGCGCGCGCCGCGCATGCGGTCGGATTGCCATTGGCGGCGCCGCTCGTGCGCATCGCCGGCGCCACGCCGCAGGCGGCGCTTGCATGGAAGGAACGCGCGAGCAATGTCATGGGCGCCTTTGCCGTGGGCGGCGACGTGCGCGGCGCGCTGATCGCGCTCGTCGACGACGTGATGACCACGGGCGCCACGCTCGCCGAGGCAGCGCGCACGCTGATGCACGCCGGCGCGGCCGACGTCGAGTGCTGGGTCGTCGCGCGCACGCTGCGGACCTGACACGGTTGAGCGATCAGCGCACAACGTATACGCTCGACCCATGTTCTCCGTCGTTCTCGTCCACCCCGAGATCCCACCGAACACCGGCAACGTCATCCGGCTCACCGCCAATACGGCGACCGAGCTGCATCTCGTCGAGCCGCTGGGCTTCCGGATGGACGACCGCGAGTTGAAGCGCGCCGGCCTCGACTACCACGAGTACGCACGCGTTCGCGTCCACCGCGATTTCGCCGCGTGCCGCGCGGCGCTCGACCAGCCGGCGCCGCGGCGCTGGTTCGCGTTCACGACGAGCGGCGCCGCATCGCTCTACAACGCTCACTTCGCCGCGGGGGACGTGCTGGTCTTCGGCTGCGAAACGGCAGGCTTGCCGGAGGATGTCGTCGCGCGGTTCGCGCCCGCCGCACGGCTGCGGATTCCGATGCGGCCCGACGTGCGCAGCCTCAACCTGTCGAACGCGGTCGCCGTCGCCGTCTACGAGGCGTGGCGGCAGAACGGGCTGCGCGGCGCCGGTTGACGCCGGCTACTTCGCGGCGGCCGCCGGAGCGGCGTTCATCCCAAGTGCGTTCATGACGAACCGCAGCTCGTAGTCGCGATCGATCACCCGCTGTTGCGTCGTCTTGCCGGTGCCATGCCCGCTGTCGAAGTCCATGTACAGCAGGAACGGCGAAACCTGCCCCGGGTTGTTCTGCACCGCGGCCACGAACTTCTTCGCGTGCAGCGGATCGACACGCGAGTCGTACTCGCCCGCGACGACCAACGTCTCCGGCATGTTCACGCCCTGCCGCACGTTCTGGTACGGCGAATAGCGGAGGATCCAGCGGAAGTCGTCGGCGCGGTCGGGGTCGCCGTACTCGGGAATCCAGTACCGCGCGATCAGGAACTTGTGGTAGCGGACCATGTCGAGAAGCGGCACCTGGCAAATCGCGGCGCGGAGAAGGTCAGGACGCTGCGTCAGCAACGCGCCGACGGTGAGACCGCCGTTGCTCCCGCCTTCAACCGCGAGCTTCGCTGGTTGCGTGTATTTCTCGGCGATCAGCCACTCGGCGACGGCGACCATGTCGTCGAACGTCTTTTGCTTTCGCGCGAACATCGCCTGCTCGTGCCAGATCTCGCCGTACTCCGAGCCGCCGCGCACGCCCGCGTCGACGAACACGCCGCCGCGGCTGATGAAGGAATACCAGCCGCCCATGTAGTACGGCTCGACCGCGATGTTGAAGCCGCCGTAGCCGGACAGCAGCGTCGGATTCGCGCCGTCCTGCTTCAGGTCCTTGCGATGGACGATGAACACGGGGATCTTCGCGCCGTCCATCGCCGTCACGTAGACGCGCTTCGACACGAACGACGACGCATCGAGCGCCGCGTCGTCCTGCCAGACGAGTTTCCACGCGAACGCGTCGCCCGCGAGCCCATACATCGACGGCGGCACCGTATGCGCCGCGAGGCCCGCATACGCCGTGTCGGTGTGGAGGTCGTAGGCGAGGCTCGAGATGCTGCCGAAGACCGGCGGCACGAGATCGCGAAGCCGCCTGCCGTCGAGGCCGTAGAGCGAGAGTCGCACGAGGACGTCCTCGCGATCACGCGCGACGATGCCCGTGCGCGTGACGGCGACATCGACGAGCACCGTCCGGCCCTCCGGAATGAGCGTCGTCCAGTCGGCGAACTCGGGATTGGCGTAGCTCGCTGCCATCAACTTCCAGTTGGGCGCGTCGCGGTTGGTGCGGATGTAGATGCGGTCCTTGCGGAAGGTCGCATCGGCCTGAGACTTGTCGCTCGTGTAGATCGTCCGCGGCTCGGCGGTCGAACCGACGGGCCGGATGCGGATCGTGTTCGACCAGAAGTCTCCGGTCTCGAACACCGTGAGGGGAGCGTCCTCCGGCTCGTAGACCTGGCACCAGTTCTTCGCGTCTTCCATCTTGATCAGCAATTCGTCGGTCGCCCGATCCGCGCCGATCTTGTGGCGATAGCAGCGATGCGGCTCCTGGCGCGCGTCCGACTCCGGCGTGCGCGGCGAGACGAACGCGTAGGCTTCGTCGCGCGCCCAGCTGAACGAGCGGAGCCCGCTGATCGTGGTTCCGACCTGCGCGCCGGTCGTCGTGTCGATGATGCGGACATCCTGGATCTCCGAGCCCCGCGCGTAGATGCCGACCGCGGCGCGCGTCGCGTCACGATTCGGGACCACCGAGCCGATCTTCGTCTTGCCGGACCGGTCGATGACCATCGGATCCACGAGGAGCACTTCCTTGCCGTCGATCCGGGTATAGAGCTTCGCCTGCGGCTCGCCTTTTTTCGCGCGCTGAAAAAATTCTCGGCCGTGCTTGAAGAGTGGCGGGTACGTGCGGTCGCGATCGTAGTTGCGCGCGATCTCGTCGCGCATGCCCGGGATCGCCGGTGCGTTGCGGTCGAGATAATTCAACGTCGCCGCGTGCTGGGCGCGGCTCCACGCCTCGACGGTCGCGTCCTTGCCGTTCTCGAGCCACCGGTAGCGATCGGTCAGCGTGACGCCATGCAGCGTCTCGACCACCGGCCGCTCCGGCGTCGCCGGTGGAAAAAAAGTCGCGTCGGCGCCCCGCGCATCGTCGCTCATCGTTCCGAGCCACGATACCAACACGATGGACCCGACGAAAACCTGCGCCCGGATTCCAGCCATTTCACCTCCACGTTGTCATGCGCCTTCCGCCCGCGGCTCGCGCCGCAGTAGCGCGAGGACGGCATCGCGGGGCGCAAGGTCTTCATACAGGACGCGATACACGGCGTCGACGATCGGCATCTCGATGCCGTGATGGCGCGACAGGACGTGCGCCGCGCGGGCGGCCGCCACGCCTTCGGCCACATGGCCAAGCTCCGCAAGCGCCTGCGCCAGCGTAAGGCCCCGGGCCAGCGCGAGTCCGACGCGCCGGTTGCGCGACAGATCGCCGGTGCAGGTGAGCACGAGATCGCCGAGGCCCGCGAGTCCCATCAGCGTGTCCCGGCTGCCGCCGAGCGCCGCGGACAGCCGCCCCGTTTCGGCCAGGCCCCGCGTGATGAGCGCGGCGCGCGCGTTGTGCCCGAAACGGAGGCCGTCGCTCGCACCGGCGGCGATGGCGAGCACGTTTTTCACCGCGCCGCCGACCTCCACGCCCGCGAGGTCGTCGCTTTCGTAGGCGCGCAGCGTGTCGGCCCGCAGCAGCGACGCCACCTGCGCCGCCAGCGCGGGATCGGTGGCCGCCACGGCAACCGCGGTGGGCAGCCCGCGCGCGACTTCCTCGGCAAAGCTCGGGCCTGAGACGATGCCCACCGGCGCGGGCCAGCGCGGACCGAGCACCTGATGCGCAAGCGCGATGCCCGCGGGATGCGCGGGCGACGGTTGAACCTCGAGAAATCCCTTCGACAGCCACACGAGCGGCGCGTGCGCGCCCGCGCGCGCGAGTTCGTCGGCAAGGCCGGGAAGCGCGGCGATGGGCGTGCCGGCAATGAGCAGCCCGGCGCGCGCCGCGGCGGCGAAATCGGCGCTGACGGCCAGCGACTCCGGCAACGCGACGCCGGGAAGGTAGCGCTCGTTGCTGCGTGCGGCGGCGATCGCGCTCGCACGCGCGCCGTCGCGCGCAAAGAGCGTGACCCGGACGTCGTCGCGGCCGGCGAGGTGCGCGGCGAGCGCCGTCCCCCATGCGCCCGCGCCCAGGACGGCGATCGTCGTGGTCATCGGAGTGGGGCCGGTCGCGCGTCAGAGCCCGAACACCTGCGTGATGCGGACGAACCCCGCCTGGCCGTCGCGGTGGCGGACTTTCACCCAGCCCGGCGCGGTCATGGCGGCGGCGGAGGTCGCCGTTTCGGCGAGGTCGAGCAGGACGCTTTGCTCGGCGCGAAACACCACCACGGCGCTGTCGTCGGGATTCGCGCGCACTTCGGCAAGCGGGACGCGGACGACGAGCGTGCGCTTGTCGGCGAGCGCCTTCTTCTCGACCCAGCCGATCGTGCCCCCGGCGTCGCGGACCTTGCTCCAGCCCTCGACCGGGACGATCACCTCGAGCGGCGTGTCGCGTCCGAGGACGAACAGCGGCTTCGCCTTGGCGGACGGCGCGTCGTACAGCACGGCCGCCGGTTCGCCGATGGACCTGTATTCGGCGGCGAGGGCGGCAACGGGCAGCGCAAGCATCCCCCACGCGGCAACGGAAAGCGCGGCGCGGCGGGGGATCACCGTTGGTTCCTAGTTCGCCGCCGTGGCGGGCGCCGGCTGTTGCATCTGCGCGAGCTGCTGCTGATACAGCGCCTCGAAATTGATCGGCGCGAGATGCACGGGGGGAAAGCCGGCGCGCCCGACCATGTCGGCCAGCGTCTCCCGCAGGTAGGGGAACAGCACGTTCGGGCAATTGATCGCGATCACCGGCTGCAGATGCTCGGGCGCGAGGCCGCGGATGGTGAAGATTCCCGCCTGCGAAGCCTCGACCAGGAACAGCGTCCGGTCGCTGGTC
>JBDTLY010000055.1:0-12125 GCA_039934535.1 Casimicrobiaceae bacterium
TCGGCGGCAACGTCGCGATGAACGCGGGCGGCAAGAAGGCCGTGCTGTGGGGCACCGCGCTCGACAACCTCCTGTCGTGGCGGATGGTGACGCCGGACGCGCGCTGGCTCGACGTCACGCGCGTCGACCACAACCTCGGCAAGATTCACGATGCCGCGGTCGCGACGTTCGAGCTCGCCTACTACGCCGCCGACGGAACGACCGTCGAGCGCAAGGAGACGCTTGCGATTCCGGGCGCGTCGTTCAGGAAGGCCGGACTCGGCAAGGACGTTACCGACAAGTTCCTCTCCGGCGTCCCCGGAATCCAGAAGGAAGGCTGCGATGGCCTGATCACGAGCGCGCGCTTCGTGCTGCACCGGATGCCGCCGGCGGCGCGGACCGTATGCCTCGAATTCTTCGGGCCGGTGCACGACTCCATACCGGCGATCGTCGAGATCAAGGACTTTCTCGACACCCGGCCGGGCGGCGCGATCCTCGCCGGGCTCGAGCATCTCGACGAGCGGTACGTGAAGGCGGTGGGCTACGCGACCAAGGCGAAGCGCCACGGCCGGCCGAAGATGGTGCTCCTGGGCGACATCGTCGGCGAGTCGGACGACGGGGTGGCGAAGGCCGCCTCGGAAGTCGTCCGCATCGCCAACGCGCGCGGCGCCGAAGGGTTCGTCGCCGTCTCCGCGGACGCACGGAAGAAATTCTGGCTCGACCGCGCGCGCACCGCGGCAATCGCGCGGCACACGAACGCGTTCAAGATCAACGAGGACGTCGTCATTCCGCTTCCGCGCCTCGGCGATTACACCGACGGCATCGAGCGGATCAACATCGAGCTTTCCCTCGCCAACAAGCTCGCGCTCTGCGACGCGCTCGCCGCGCTGTTCGCGGCGCCAATTGCCGGACCATCGCTTGCGGCGCTGTGGGGTCCCGACGACGATGCGCGCCCGGCGCCGGACCTGCTGGCGGCGAAGATCGACGAGGCACGTGCACTCGTCGCGGCGACGCGCGCGCGCTGGCAGGATCTCCGCGACCGGATCGACGCGACGTTTCCGGCGCTGCAGGATCGCTCGGACGTGGTGTCATGGAAGGCGGAGTTGCGGGCGCCCCTGGCCGAAATCTTCGCCGGACTCGCGTTCGCGCCGGTGCTCGCACGCTGCGATTCGGTCCACAAGGACACGCTCCGGAGCCGCGTCTTCGTCGCGCTACACATGCACGCGGGCGACGGCAACGTGCACACGAACATCCCGGTCAACTCCGACGACTATGCGATGTTGCGCTCGGCGAACGCCGCGGTGGCGCGGATCATGGCCCTCGCGCGGCGGCTCGACGGGGTGATCTCCGGCGAGCACGGGATCGGCATCACCAAGCTCGAATACGTGACGGACGCCGAGCTCGCGCCGTTCGCGGCCTACAAGCGCCGCGTCGATCCGCACGGCCGGTTCAACGCCGGGAAGCTCCTGGCCGGCGCGACGCTCGCCAATGCCTACACGCCGAGCTTTTCGCTGATCGGGCACGAAAGCCTCATCCTCGAGGCCTCCGCCATCGGCGGCATCGCCGACTCGGTCAAGGATTGCCTCCGCTGCGGGAAATGCAAGCCGGTCTGCGCGACGCACGTGCCGCGCGCGAACCTCCTCTATTCGCCGCGCAACAAGATTCTCGCGACTTCGCTCCTGATCGAGGCGTTCCTGTACGAGGAGCAGACGCGCCGCGGCGTGAGCCTTCGCCACTTCGACGCGTTCGGCGACGTCGCGGACCACTGCACCGTTTGCCACAAATGCAAGAGCCCGTGCCCGGTCGACATCGATTTCGGCGACGTCTCCATCGCGATGCGCAACCTGCTGCGGCGCGAGGGCAAGCGGAAGTGGAATCCGGGCGCCGCCGCGACGATGTTCTTCCTCAATGCGACGGACCCCGCGACGATCAGGATCGCGCAACGCGTGATGATCGGCTGGGGCGCCCGAGTGCAGCGCGCGGCGCACGGCATCGCGCGGCGTTTCGGCATCGCCCAGGCGCAGACGCGGCATCCGCCGTCGACGGTCGGCAAGCCGGCGATCAGGGCGCAGCTCGTCCATTTCATCAACAAGCCGATGCCGGGCGGCCTGCCGAAGCGCACCTCGCGCGCGCTGCTCGACATCGAGGACGACGCGATCGTGCCGATCATCCGCGATCCGGCAAAGGTCGGCGAAGATTCGGATGCGGTGTTCTATTTTCCGGGCTGCGGCTCCGAGCGGCTGTTCTCGCAGGTGGGGCTCGCCACGCAGGCGATGCTCTACCACCTCGGCACGCAGACGGTGCTTCCGCCGGGCTACCTCTGCTGCGGCTATCCGCAGACCGCGTCGGGCAACGAGGATCGCGGCCGGCAGATCACGACGGCCAACCGCGTGCTGTTCCATCGCGTGGCGAACACGCTCAACTACCTCGACATCCGCACCGTGATCGTCTCCTGCGGCACGTGCATGGACCAGCTCCAGAAATACGAGTTCGACAAGATCTTCCCGGGCTGCCGCCTGCTCGACATCCACGAATACCTGCTCGAGAAGGGCGTGCGCGTCGAGGGGGTCGAGGGCGTGCGTTACATGTACCACGATCCTTGCCACACACCGATGAAGACCTATGCGCCAATCAAGGTGGTCAACGAATTGATGGGCTCTCCCGTGGCTCTGAGCGATCGCTGCTGCGGCGAATCGGGGTCGCTCGCGACGACGCGCCCGGACATTTCCACGCAGGTCCGCTTCCGCAAGGAGGAGGAGATGCGCAAGGGCGCGAAAGCGCTGCGCGCCGGCGGCTTTGCCGGCGACGTCAAGGTCCTCACGTCCTGCCCATCGTGCCTGCAGGGTCTGTCGAGGTTCGACGACGACGCCGGGACGCGCGCCGACTACATCGTCGTGGAGATGGCGAAGCGCATCCTCGGCCCGGATTGGCTGCCGCAATATGTCGCGCGGGCGAACGCCGGCGGGATCGAGCGGGTGCTCGTCTGACAGGGGATTGCGCAGCGGGAAGAAAAAGCCCCCGCGGCGACGACCCGCTGCTGTGGCCGGCCGCGCCGTGGGGGGTGGAGGGAACGCTCGTTGCCCAAAGCGTATGTTTTTCGGCCCCTTCCGCGCACCCGAATAGTCATGCCCGAAAATGCCGAAAATTCATGTTCCGGACCGACAGAGGCGGTCTTTAAGGGCGCTGCGCGGTAGGACGACCGTCCATCGGTATGTGCTATAACCTTGCGATGCCGCCCCGTCACGGCACCCGCCCATGAATGACTCGACTTCCCCGGTGATGACGGGCGCGGTTCCGGCGCCCGACGGCGCGGCGAATTCCGCCCAATCCCCCCGGCCTTTGCTCGCCTTTGCCGACGCCGACAGCGCGAAGCGCTGGGCGAACGGGCTACCGCTCACCAACATCGCGCAATACTTCGAGGCGGTTCACGGCCAGTTGCGCGCGCTCTCCGCCGCCGATTTCGCGCCACGCGAGCGGGCGACGATCGCGGAAGTGCTGCGCGACCAGGTCGCCTACCTGCACACGGAGCTCGCGCGGCGTTATGCCGGCAAGCCGCAGCCTGCGATCGACCGCGAACTCGAGGCCGCGGAGCAGGCGATCACGCTGTGGCAGGCGCTGTGGGAGCAATATTCCGCCTGCCTGAAGCCGCTGCTCGAAGGCGATCCGGAGCTGTCCGGCGTCAAGTCGAAGCTCCTGCAGCGCGGCCTCTACGTGGGCAAGCAGCTGATCCTGGTTTGCGGGCTTGCCCGGCGCGTGCCGCCGCCCGCGCTGTGGCAGGAGCTGCACGCCTATTACCGGCTCGCCGAAATGCTGGAGTGCGCGGTGACCGCCGTCTCCGACGACCTGATGGGCAACGCGGTCGGCATCTCCTGCTACTCGACCTACACCCACGCGCTGCTGCTCGGCCTTGCCGACCCGTGCGCGATGAGCGTGAAGCAGATCGAGCTCACCGACCGCTGGCTCGGCATGTGGTCGCGCAAGGTCTTCCCGTACGCCCAGCAGCGCGAGACCGAAGGACCGGTCATCGTGGTCGACCTCGAAAGTCCCGCCGGCGCCGCGCTTTCGGCGACCGCTCCGCGCAATGCGCCGACGTCGACACGCTATGGCTATCCGGGAAAGCTCGCGACGAGCGTCCGCGGGCGCCTGAAGCGCCTGCAGACCGGCGCGAACCCGGCGGAACTGCAACTCGGGCATGACTGCAGCGTCGAGCAGTGCACGACGCTGCTCGGGCATCTCGACGCGCGCTGGTACCAGGCGCCGCGGCGCGGGGCCGACGCGTCGCGGACGACGATCGAGTTGTGCGGCAGCGGCCTGGGCGCCGCGTACTTCCGCATCGGCGGCCGCACATTCGACCGCAAGGATCCGCTCGGGCGCCTGTCATTCCAGGGGGCGCAGCATCTGCAGACGCTCGACGCGCTCACCGATTACGACCGCGGGCGCGAGGATGCGGAGCGTACCTGGGTGTGGGAGCAATGGACCGGCACCTACGAATGGCGCGAGGCCTCGGTGACCCGCCCGGCCGGAACGCGGCATCGCTGGGCGCTCGACCAGCTCGTGACCGTGCGCGACGAAGAACGCGTTCGCGTCGGCCGCATCACCCGCGTCGCGCAGGACGTGCATGGCGAGCTCGCGCTGTCGATGAGGCTTTGGTCCGCGACGCCGCGCGCCATTGCCGTCCGGCCGCTCACCACCGCCGTCACCGAAGATCCGCCGCTGCCGGCGTTGATGCTCGCTGAAACACCCGAAGACAAGCCGAGCCTGATCCTGCCGCCGCGGAGCTTCAATCCCAGCCGGCTGCTCCGGTCGCTCGACTCCGGACCGGAACGCCGCTTCCGGCTCACGCGGCTCATCTACCGCGGCGTCGATTTCGAGCGCATCGCGTTCGAAGAGACCGTCTGACGCTGTTTCGGCGTTGGCAATGGCCGCGCCGCGCGGCGAAAATGGCATCTCAATGAGCAATCGCCTTGCGGGCGAAACGAGCCCGTATCTCCTCCAGCACGCCGCCAACCCCGTCGACTGGCATCCGTGGGGCGAGGACGCACTCGCGCTTGCGCGGCGCGAAGGCAAGCCGATCCTGCTCTCGGTCGGATACTCCGCGTGCCACTGGTGCCACGTGATGGCGCACGAATCGTTCGAGGACGAGACCGTCGCGGCGGCGATGAACGCGGATTTCGTCAACATCAAGGTGGACCGCGAGGAGCGGCCCGACCTCGACCAGATCTACCAGACGGCGCATGCGCTGATGACTCGCCGCCCGGGTGGATGGCCGCTGACGATGTTCCTCACGCCGGACGGCGCGCCGTTTTTCGGCGGCACGTATTTTCCGCGCGAGGGCCGTTACGGCCTGCCGGGCTTCCTCGACCTGCTGCCGCGGGTCGCCGCCGCGTATCGCGAGCAGGGCCCGGCGATTGCCGAGCAGGCCGCGCGCCTCAAGGATGCCCTCGCGAGCCTCGAGCCGGGGCCGACCGACGAGGGCGCGCTGCCCACGGCGGCCCCCGCGCTGGCGCTTGCCGGACTGAAGCGAAGCTTCGACCCGGAGCAGGGCGGATTCGGGACGGCGCCAAAATTTCCGCATGCGACCGATCTCGGGCTCTGCCTGCGCGCGGCGCTGCGCGGCGACGACAGCGAAGCGCTCACTATCGTGCGCGTGACCCTGTCGCGAATGGCCGATGGCGGCATCCACGACCAGCTGGGCGGCGGCTTCTGCCGCTACAGCGTGGACGCCGAGTGGACGATCCCGCATTTCGAGAAGATGCTCTACGACAACGGGCCGCTCCTCGGGCTGTACGCGGACTTCTCGCGCGTGACGGGCGAGCCCCGGTACGCCGCGGTCGCGCGCGGCATCGTCGACTGGATGAAGCGCGAAATGCGCGCCGCCGACGGCGCGTTCTACTCGAGCCTCGACGCCGACAGCGAAGGCGAGGAGGGCAGGTTCTACGTCTGGTCGCGCGACGAAGTCCGGGCCATGCTCCGGGCGGAGGATTTCGCCATCGCCGCGCCGCATTGGGGGCTCGATGCGCCGCCCAATTTCGAGGGCCATGCATGGAACCTGCGCGTGACGATTCCGCTCGCCGACGTCGCGGCGACACTTGCGCTGCCACCCGCCGAAGCCACCGCGCGGCTCGAGCGCGCGAGGGCGACGTTGTTCGCGGCGCGGGCGAAACGCGTGCGGCCCGGTCTCGACGACAAGATCCTGACGTCGTGGAACGCGCTCGCGATCGCCGGCCTCGCGCGCGCCGCGCGGGCGCTCGATGAACCCGCGTGGGCCGGGCTCGCGGTCGAGGCGATGGATGCGTTGCGCGCCACCGCCTGGCGCAACGGCCGGCTGCTCGCCACGCGGAAGGACGCGCGCGCGCATCTCAATGCCTACCTCGACGACCACGCCTTCCTGCTCGACGCGCTGCTGGAACTGATGCAAGTGCGCTTCCGGCGCGAGGATTTTGACTGGGCCTGCGAAATCGCCGACCTGCTGCTCGCGCAATTCGAAGACCGTGAGAACGGCGGCTTCTTTTTCACGAGTCACGACCACGAAGCGCTCTACCACCGCACGAAGCCCGGCCCCGACAACGCGACGCCCTCGGGCAACGGCGTCGCGGCATCCGCGCTGATCGCGCTCGGGCATCTTGCCGCGGAACCCCGCTATGTCGAAGCCGGCGAGCGTGCAGTGCGCGCGTTCGCCGCCGCGCTGCGCGAGTCGCCGCGGGGATGTTCGACGCTGCTGGCCGCGCTCGAAGACACGCTTTCGCCGCCCTCGTCGGTGCTGCTCGCGGGCGACGCGACGACGTGCGCCGATTGGCAGCGCGCGCTCGAGCGCACGTTGCGTCCCGGTGTCGCCATCTACAACGTTGCCGGCATCGACCTTCCGGCAGCACTCGTCAAGGGTGCCGCTCCCGCGACGGGTGCCGCCGCGTGGGTATGCCGCGGGACGCAGTGCCTGCCGCCTTTGGGTTCGCTTGCGGAAGTCGAGCGGGTTCTGGCCAACGCATAGCAGCGGTGATGCGTTCGGTTACCATGCCCACCGGTGCAACGCATAACCAGGGAGAGTCGATGAAGATTGCCGTCGCCGCCATCGCCGCCGCGGGCCTGTTGGCTGCCGGCGCCGTTCAGGCCGATGCGGGCCAGGACCTTCTCAAGAAATGGGGCTGCGCGTCGTGCCACGCGATCGACAAGAAGCTCGTCGGTCCGTCGTTCAACGATGTGTCCGCCAAATACAAGGGCGACGCGGGCGCTGCCGCCAAAATCATGGTGAAGGTCAAGAAGGGCGGCGGAGGCGTCTGGGGGACCGCCGTGCTGATGCCGCCGAACCCGCAGGTGAACGACGCCGACCTCAAGACAATGGTCGACTACATCCTCGCATTAAAGAAGTAAGCACCTACATACGCTGAAAAGGCCGCTGGTCGGGAGCGATTCGCGGCCGGCCGGTTTCGTTTTCCAGCCCTTTTTGACAGCGCGATGGCAGGCCGGTAACCTTAACGTCGTCCGTGCAGGAGAGCGCGGTGCCAGGCTCGACCGGCGCCGCCGCCGAAGGCGCAACTCCCGAGAACCGCTCAGGCAAAGAGGACTGCCCGGACAGCAATTCGATCTGGAGAGCGGCCGCGCTTCAAGGCGGCCCACCGAAGGGGCACCCGGCGCGAACGCACGACGCGCCGCAATCTCTCAGGTAAAAAGGACAGACGGGGCGAAGCGGATCGACCGCGTCGCCCCTTTCCTTTTGTGCCGGGAGAATTGGTGCTCAAAGAAACTCCGCTCCACGCCGTTCACCGCGCCGCCGGTGCGCGCATGGTGGACTTCGGCGGCTGGGACATGCCGGTCAACTACGGCTCGCAGATCGACGAGCACCATGCGGTGCGCAACGACGCGGGCATGTTCGACGTGTCGCACATGCGCGTCGTCGACCTCGAAGGCGCGGGCGCCCGCGATTTCCTGCGCGGGGCGCTCGCCAACAACGTCGACAAGCTGAAGGATGCCGGCAAGGCGTTGTACTCGTGCCTCCTCACGCCGGAAGGCACGGTGATCGACGACCTGATCGTCTATTTCCTGCGCGAGGACTTCTTCCGCCTCGTCGTCAACGCCGGCACCGCGGACAAGGACATCGCGTGGTTGCGCAAGCTCACCGTGGAACGCGCCGCGGGTCTCCGGCTCACGCCGCGCGAGGACCTCGCGATGGTCGCGGTGCAGGGCCCGAATGCGCGCGCGAAAGTCTGGCAGGCGATTCCCGGCAGCGAAGCGGCGAGCGCGCCGCTCAAACCGTTCAACGCAGCATCGATGCGCACGCCATGGGGCGACGTATTCATTGCGCGCACCGGCTATACGGGCGAGGACGGCTTCGAGATCGTCCTGCCCGCTCCTCATGCAAAGGACCTTTGGCACGCGCTCGTCGCCGCCGGCGTGAAACCGGCTGGGCTCGGCGCCCGCGACACGCTGCGCCTTGAAGCGGGCATGAACCTCTACGGGCAGGACATGGACGAGACCGAGTCTCCGCTCGAGTCCGGCCTCGCGTGGACCGTCGACCTTGCGAGCCCGCGCGATTTCGTCGGCAAGGCCGCGCTCGTCGCGCATCCGCCGCAGCGTCAACTGACCGGATTGCTCCTGACCGACAAGGGCGGCGTGTTGCGCGCGCATCAGGTCGTGCGCACCGCAAAGGGCGACGGCGCGATCACGAGCGGAACCTTCAGCCCGACGCTCGGCAAGTCGATCGCGCTCGCGAGGTTGCCGGCGGGTGTGGCAGCCGGCGATACGGTCAAGGTCGTCGTGCGCGACCGCGAGCTCGCGGCGCGGGTCGTCCAGCCGCCGTTCGCGCGCAACGGCCGTGCCCTCGTCGAATGAATTCCGTGCCGCCATCCGTTGCAGGATCCTTCCCTCACTCCACCGGAGCGTAAATGAACGTACCGACCAATCTTCGCTACACGGACGCGCACGAATGGGTGCGCGCCGAAGCCGATGGCACCCTCACGATCGGCATCACCGACCACGCGCAGGCGGCATTGGGCGACCTCGTCTATCTCGAGCTGCCCGCCGTCGGACGCGTCGTCGCCGCCGGGGAAGCGTGTGCCGTCGTCGAGTCGGTGAAGGCGGCCTCGGACGTTTACGCGCCGATCGCGGGCGAAGTCCTCGAAGTGAACGCGCCGCTCACCGACGCGCCCGAGCAAGTGAACCACGACGCCTATGCCGCGTGGTTTTTCAAGATGAAGCCCGCGGACGCCGGGGCGTACGGGCGGCTGCTCGAGCCGAAGGCGTACGAAGCGGTGATCGGAGACGAATGACCATGGCCCGCCCGCGCGCGGCCCACGGCGCCGCCCCGACGCTCGCGCAACTGGAAGCGACCGACGCCTTCGTCGCGCGCCACATCGGCACGTCGCCCGACGACCAGGCGGCGATGCTGGCCACGCTCCATTACCCGTCGCGCGCCGCGCTGATGGATGCCATCGTGCCCGCGTCGATCCGGCGCGCGGCGCCGCTTGCGCTGCCGCCTGCCGTTCCGGAAACGGAGGCGCTCTCGCGGCTGAAGGCGATCGCCGCGAAGAACCGCGTGCTGACGTCGATGATCGGGCAAGGCTATTACGGCACGCATACGCCCGGCGTGATCCTCCGAAACATCCTCGAGAACCCCGCGTGGTACACCGCGTACACGCCGTACCAGCCGGAAATTTCGCAGGGACGCCTCGAAGCGCTCGTCAATTTCCAGACGATGGTCTGCGATCTCACCGGCATGGCCATCGCAAACGCGTCGATGCTGGACGAGGCGACGGCGGCGGCCGAGGCCATGACGCTGTGCCTGCGGATGGGCAAGGGCAAGAGCATGCGTTTCTTCGTCGCCGACGATGTGTTCGCGCAAACGCAGGACGTCGTGCGCACGCGGGCGCGGCCGCTCGGCATCGAAGTCGTCATGGGCCCCGCGGACAAGGCCGCTGCGTCCGGCGCCTTCGCGGTCCTCCTCCAGTATCCCGGCGCGAACGGCGACGTGCGCGACCTCCGCGCGCTGACGGCCGCCGTGCACGCCGCGGGCGGCCATGTCGTGGTCGCCGCCGACATCCTCGCGCTGACGTTGGTATGCCCGCCGGGCGAGTGGGGCGCAGATGTCGTCGTCGGCTCGACGCAGCGATTCGGCGTGCCGATGGGGTACGGCGGACCGCACGCGGGATACCTCGCGACGCGCGACGCGTTCAAGCGGTCGATGCCCGGGCGTCTCGTCGGCGTCACCATCGATGCGGACGGCGGGCCGGCGTACCGCCTCGCGCTGCAGACGCGCGAGCAGCACATCCGGCGCGAGAAGGCGACTTCGAACATTTGCACGGCGCAGGTGCTGCTCGCGGTCATCGCGGCCATGTATGCCGTCTATCACGGGCCCGCGGGACTCACGACGATTGCCCGCCGCGTGCATCGGCTGACCGCGATCCTGAAGGCCGGGCTCGAGCGCGCCGGATGCAAAATCCCGACTGGCGGATTCTTCGATACGATCACGGTGGCGACCGGCGCGCGCACCAACGAGATCCTCGCCCGCGGCGTGGCCGCCGGCATCAATTTCCGCCGCGCGGACGACGTGACGCTCGGCATTTCGCTCGACGAAACGACGACGCGCGACGACATCGCGCGGGTCTGGCGCGTTTTCGCCGGCGCAGAGGTCACCTTCACCGTCGCCGAGCTCGACCCGACCGTGAAGGACGCGCTGCCCGCCACGCTCGCGCGCGCGACGCCGTTTCTCACGCATCCCGTGTTCAACCGCTACCACTCCGAAACGGAGATGCTGCGCTACCTGCGCCGACTCGCAGATCGCGACATCGCGCTCGACCGTTCGATGATTCCGCTCGGCTCGTGCACGATGAAATTGAACGCCACCTCCGAAATGATTCCGGTCACTTGGCCCGAATTCGGGAACCTGCATCCGTTCGCGCCCGCGGACCAGGTCACGGGCTACCTCGAGCTCGTCGCCGATCTCGAGCGGCTGCGGGTGGTCGTCACGGGGTACGCCGCGGTGTCGCTGCAGCCAAATGCCGGCTCGCAGGGCGAATATGCGGGGCTCCTGGCGATCGAAGCGTGGCATGCGAGCCGTGGCGAGGGCCACCGTAACGTGTGCCTCATCCCCGCGTCGGCGCACGGAACGAATCCGGCCTCCGCGCAGATGGTGGGTCTCGACGTGGTCGTCGTCGCCTGCGACAAGGACGGCAACGTCGATCTCGCCGACCTCGAGGCGAAGGCTGCGGCGCACAGCGCGAATCTCGCGGCGATCATGGTCACCTATCCGTCGACGCACGGCGTGTTCGAGGCCGGCATCCGCCGGATCTGCGAAATCGTCCACGCGCACGGCGGCCAGGTCTACGTCGACGGCGCGAACCTCAATGCGCTGGTCGGCCTCGCGGCGCCGGGCGAATTCGGCGCCGACGTTTCGCACCTCAATCTGCACAAGACGTTCTGCATTCCGCACGGCGGCGGCGGTCCCGGGGTGGGCCCAATCGGCGTCGGCGCGCATCTCGCACCTTTCCTTCCCGGACATCGATACCTGCCTCGCGGCGCAGCCACGAAAGCCATCGGCGCCGTCGCCGCCGCCCCGTTCGGAAGCGCCAGCATCCTGCCCATCTCCTGGATGTACATGACGATGATGGGCGGCGACGGTCTCACCGCCGCGACCGAGAGCGCGATCCTCGCGGCGAACTACGTCGCGAAGCGCCTCGACGCCCACTATCCCGTCCTGTATTCGGGACCGGGTGGACTCGTCGCACACGAATGCATTCTCGATCTGCGGCCGGTCAAGGAGACGTCCGAAATCGCGGTCGACGACGTCGCCAAGCGGCTGATGGACTACGGCTTCCATGCGCCGACGATGAGCTTTCCGGTCGCTGGCACGCTGATGGTCGAGCCGACCGAAAGCGAATCGAAGGCGGAGCTCGACCGCTTCGTCGACGCGATGATCTCCATCCGCGCGGAGATCCGGGCCGTCGAGGAAGGCCGCGCCGATCGCGCCGACAACGTGCTGAAGCACGCGCCGCACACAGCGGAGACGATTGCCCGCGATGCATGGACGCACGCGTATGGGCGCGAGGCGGCGGCCTATCCGGTTGCCGCGCTGCGCGGCGTGAAATACTGGCCGCCGGTGGCGCGCGTCGACAACGTCTACGGCGACCGCAACCTCTTCTGCAGCTGCATCCCGA
>JBDTLY010000056.1:0-12056 GCA_039934535.1 Casimicrobiaceae bacterium
CCCGTCGAACGCGCTGACGGGGCAATCGTTGATCGTCAGCCACGGTTGGGTCATGCAGTGAGCCGTCATTTCCAGGCGCGGCCGCTGCGCAAACGACGTTAAACTGCCCGGGTACGCCACGTTGAGAGGAGGCCCCTCGTGCCCAGCAAGGAAATCACCAGCGCCGTCCGCAAGTTCGTCGAGCCCTACCGAATCGTCCGCGGCAAGAAATTTCGCCTCAAGGATTTTGATCCCGCCGACACGGGCGGGCTGGGCTCGGATTCAAAGCCGCAGGCGAAGGAATTGCTCGCGCGCGGCGTGGACTGGCTCGCCGAGGAGCAGGACAAGCTCTACGCGCAGAACCAGTGGTCGGTCCTGCTCGTCTTCCAGGCAATGGACGCCGCAGGGAAGGACGGCACGATCAAGCACGTGACCTCCGGCCTCAATCCGCAGGGCTGCCAGGTCTACTCGTTCAAGCAGCCGTCGCCCGAGGAGCTCGACCACGACTTCCTGTGGCGCACCACGCGCTGCCTGCCTGAGCGCGGGCGCATCGGGATCTTCAACCGATCGTACTACGAGGAGGTCCTCGTCGTGCGGGTGCATCCCGAATATCTCGGCGCGCAGCGTCTACCCACCGCATTGATCACGAAGAAAATCTGGGATCGCCGGCTCACCGACATCGCGAGCTTCGAGCACTATCTCGCGCGCAACGGCGTGCTCATCCTCAAGTTCTTCCTCAACGTCTCGCGCAAGGAGCAGAAGCGGCGCTTCATGGAGCGGCTCGACCAGCCCGAGAAGAACTGGAAATTCTCCGCCGCGGACGTGAAGGAACGGGCGTACTGGAACGACTACATGAAGGCGTACGAGGCCGCCATTCGCGCGACGGCGACCCCGGACGCGCCATGGTATGTCGTTCCCGCCGACAACAAGTGGTTCACGCGGCTGGTGGTCGCCGCGGCGATCGTCGAAGCGATGGAGCGGCTCGAGCTCGCCTATCCCAAGGTGGATCCCGCGCAGCGCCGTGCACTGTCCCTCGCGCGGGCAGCGCTGGCGAAAGAGTAGCGGGTCAGGCCTTTCGGGCGGCGACGCCTTGTTCGCGCAGCGCGTCGAGCGTTGCATTCATCGTGAGCGCCTGGGGGTCGAGCTTGACGTGCAGCAGCGCGGGCCGGCCGGCGGCGAGCGCGCGCTCGAACGCCGGCGCGAATTCCGCCGTGCGCGCTACGGTCTCGCCGTGCGCGCCGAACGCGCGCGCGAGCGCGGCAAAATCGGGATTGACGAGCCCCGTGCCGTAGTCGCGTGCCGGATAGGTGCGCTCCTGGTGCATCCGGATCGTCCCGTACATGCCGTTGTCGACGACCACGAAGACGACGGCGAGGCCGTATTGCACGGCGGTCGCGAGTTCCTGGCCGTTCATGAGGAAGCAGCCGTCGCCATTCCAGGAGAGCACGACGCGGTCGGGGTGCACGGCCTTGGCAGCCACCGCGGCAGGTACACCGTAGCCCATGGAACCCACATAGGGGGCCAATTGTGTGCGGAAGCCGCGATAGCGATACAGCCGATGCATCCACGTCGCGTAGTTGCCCGCGCCGTTGGTGACGATCGCCGTGTCGGGCAGGCGCTCGTCGAGCCAGCGCACGATCTGCCAGAGGTCGACATCCCCGGGAACGGGTCGCGGCGCCTGCCAGGCGAGATAGTCGGCATGCGCGTCGCCCGGGGGGCTCTCGGCGCGATGGGTTCCGGAACGCGGCAGCGCCGACAGCGCCGCGAGAAATGCGCCGGGCGTTGCCGCGATCGCGATCGCCGGCTGGTAAACGCGGCCGAGTTCCTCGGCACCCGGATGCACGTGGATCAGCGTCTGCGCCGGCACCGGAGGAACGAGCAGCGTGTAGCCCGACGTCGTCATTTCGCCAAGACGCTCGCCGATGACGAGCAGGACGTCGGCGTCGCGCACGCGCGCGGCGAGTCGCGGATTGATCCCGATACCCACGTCGCCGGCGTAAAGCGCGTGCCGGTTGTCGAAGAGATCCTGATTGCGAAATCCGCACGCGACCGGCACCTCGCGCGCTTCGGCGAACTCCCGCAGCCTCCGGCACGCCTCGGCGTCCCAGCGACTTCCGCCCACCAGCACCAGCGGCCGTTTCGCGGCAGCGAGGAGATCGGCGGCGGCCGCGACAAGCGCCGCGTCCGGCGCTACCACGACCGCCTCGACGCTCGGAGCGTCGGCACACTCGGCCCGTGTCGACAGCATGTCTTCGGGCAGCGCGAGCACCACGGGACCGGGCCGGCCCGACATCGCGGTGCGATAGGCGTGCGCGACGTACTCGGGGATCCGGTCCGCGCGGTCGACCTGCGCCGCCCACTTGGCGACGCTGCCGAACATCTGGCGATAGTCGATTTCCTGAAACGCCTCGCGATCGACGAAGTCGCCGCCGACCTGGCCCACGAACAGGATCATCGGCGAGGAATCCTGCATCGCCGCGTGGACGCCGATGCTCGCGTTCGTCGCGCCCGGCCCTCGGGTAACGAAGGCGATGCCGGGGCGCCCCGTCAGCTTGCCGAACGCTTCGGCCATGTAGGCCGCGCCGCCCTCCTGCCGGCACACGACCAGTTGCAGCCTGTCGCGCGCGTCGAAGAGCGCGTCGAGGACCGGAAGATAGCTCTCGCCCGGGACGGCGAAGGCATGCGTCGCGCCCTGCGCGAGCAGATTCGCGACGAGGATCTCGCCGCCGGTGCGGGTGGGGGTCACGATCCGGGAAGGGCTGCGTCCGGCGGGCGGACAATGCGCCATTCTATATAATCGCCGGCAATCTCTGCGCACGACTTCGCTTTCCATGCCGTCACCCGAACTCATCTACGACGCCGAACTGTTCGTCGCCACCGGCCTGGCCCTGGCGCTCGCCGCGCTCTGGCTGCGCCGCGACCTGCGGCAGAACATGTTCAACATGTCGATGACGATGGGCATCGGGCTCCTCGGCCTCGTTCTGCTCGCGCAATACGGCGCCGCGATCAACGACGCCACGATCGCGAACGTGGCGCGCGAGATGCTCCTGCTGCTGATCGCCATCGGCTTCACGCGCATCATCCTGATGTTCGCCTTCCAGGGCGTGCTGAAGCGGCTGGCGGTTCCGCGGATCCTCGCCGACGTGCTGATCGCCGTGGTGCTGGTCGTGTTCGGGCTCGTCCGGATGAAGGTCGTGGGGGTAAACCTCGCCGGCATCATCACGACCTCCGCGGTGATCACCGGCGTCATCGCGTTCTCCTTGCAGGAGACGCTGGGAAACCTGTGGGGCGGGATCGCGCTGCAGCTCGACAACACCTGCCGGATCGGCGACTGGATCCGCATGGAAGGCGCGTCGGGCCAGGTGGTCGGCATCCGCTGGCGCTACACGTCGATCGCCACCAACAACGGCGAAACGATCATCATTCCCAACAGCCAGCTGATCAAGAACCGCGTGACGGTCCTCGGGCGCCGCGGGGACGAGCGCATCCCGTCGCGCCGCGAAGTCGAATTCAAGGTGTCGTACGACGTCCCGCCGTCGCGGGTGATCGCCGCCGTTGCCGACGGCCTGGCGCATGCCGAAATCCGCAATGTGGCCGCACGGCCGCCGCTTATCGTCATCTGCTCTGCCTTCGACGACAGCGCGATCCAATATTCCGTGCGCTACTGGCTCACGGACCTCGCGCACGACCTGTGGACCGATTCGCAGGTGCGGCTGCATCTCGCCGCGACGCTCGCGCGCCATGGCATGGAAATGCCGTTGCCGCAGCGCGTGCTGATCCAGCGCAGCGCCGTGACGGCGCCGGAGCGGCGCGAGCACGAGCTCGACGCGCGCTGCGCGGCGCTCGCGCGAATCGAGCTTTTCGGGGCGTTGACCGACGCCGAGCGGCGCGCGCTCGCGGCGGAACTCACCGATTGCCCGTACGTCGCCGACGACGTGATCGCCCGGCAGGGGGAGGCCGCGGACTCGCTCTTCATCCTCGCGCATGGCCGCGTCGCGGTCTACGACGACAGCGCCGGTGGCACGGGCGCCCGCGACCATCTCGCTACGCTCGAAGCGCCTTCCGTCTTCGGTGAAATGGGGCTGCTGACGGGGCAGGCGCGCGGAGCGTCGGTCATCGCGGAGTGCGAGGTGCTGTGCTACCGCCTGGACAAATCGGGTTTCGATGCGATTGTGCGTGCGCGCTCGGAGCTGATCGAGCCGATGTCGATGGTCGTCGTCGCGCGGCAATCGGCCAACGACGCCAGGCTGCAGGCGCTCTCGGCGGACGCGCGCGCGCGGCAGGCGTCCAACAGCGCCGCGGAGCTCGTCCGGAGAATCAAGAACTTTTTTGCGATCGAAAAGTAGATCGCGCCCGATTCACCTTCCCGCGACCAACTCCTCGCGCGTCAGCAGGAACACCCCGTCCTCGGACCCCGCGGTCTCGAGCCACACGAAGGGCAGGCGCGGGTAAGCAAGCTCCGCGGCGGCACGGTTGCGGCCGACCTCGACCACCAGTTTGCCTCCGGGATTGAGGAACCTCGGCGCTTCCTTCACGATCGTGCGCACGGCATCGAGGCCGTCGTCGCCGCCGGCGAGCGCCAGCATCGGCTCGTGCCGGTATTCCTGCGGCAGGTCTTCCATCGCCAGCGCCGTCACGTAGGGCGGGTTGCTGATGATGAGGTCGTAGCTCTTTTCCGACAGGTTGGAGAAAAGATCCGAGCGGATGAGGTTGATCCGCTCGGCGAGACCGTAGTCGGCCACGTTGCGCTGCGCCACCGTGAGCGCATCGGCCGACAGGTCGACCGCGTCGACATCCGCCTCGGGATAGGCATGCGCGAGCAGGATCGCAAGGCATCCTGACCCCGTGCACATGTCGAGCGCGGTGGCGACCTTGTCGGGCGCGCCGACATAGGGCGTCAAGCCGTCCGGCAGGAGCTCGGCGATGAAGGAGCGCGGGATCAGCACGCGCTCATCGACGTAGAAGCGGAAATCGCCGAGCCAGGCCTCGTGCGTGAGGTAGGCGGCCGGCACGCGCTGGTCAATCCGGCGGTCCAGCAGTTGCTCGATCTGCGTTCGCTCCAGTTGCGTCAGCCGGGCGTCGAGGAACGGTTCCAGCTGGTCGAGCGGCAAGTGCAGCGCGTGCAGCAGCAGATAGGCGGCTTCGTCGTAGGCGTTGTCGGTTCCGTGGCCGAACGCGAGCTTTGCCTCGCCGAAGCGCGTGACCGCGTAGCGCAGCCAGTCACGCAACGTCTCGAGATCGTGCACCGCGGTCGTCATGCCGCCATGCCGTTCACGAGCAGCCGATCGAGAATGCTGCGGTAAATGCGCGACAGGCGCGCGAGGTCGGCAATCTTCACGCGCTCGTTCAACTTGTGGATCGACGCGCCAACCGGTCCCAGTTCGACCACCTGGCGGCAGATCTCGGCAATGAAGCGTCCGTCGGAGGTTCCGCCGGTGCAGGACACCTCGGGTGTGAACCCGGTCACGTCGCGGATGGCAGCGGAAGCAACGTCGACCAGCGCGCCGCGCGGCGTTATGAAAGGCTTGCCCCAGCCGGTCCATGCGAGCACGTAATCGAGCCCATGCCGAGCAAGGACCGCCTCCAGCCGCTGCTGCAGCGATTCGCGCGTGCTCGCGGGCGCGTAGCGGAAATTGAACATGACTTCCAGAGCGCCGGGAATCACGTTGGTGGCGCCGGTGCCGGAATGAACGTTCGAGCATTGCCACGTCGTCGGCGGAAAGAACTCGTCGCCGTCGTCCCAGCGCATCGCCGCAAGCTCCGCCAGCGCCGGCGCTGCAAGATGAATCGGGTTCCGCGCGAGGTGCGGATAGGCGACGTGTCCCTGGACGCCTTTGACCGTCAGCGTCGCGGAAAGCGTGCCGCGCCGGCCGTTCTTGATCATGTCGCCCAGGCGCTCGACGGACGAAGGCTCGCCCACGATGCAGAAATCGATCGTTTCGCCAGCGGCAGCGAGCCATTCGACGATCCTGACCGTGCCGTCGATCGACGGGCCCTCCTCGTCGGACGTAATCAGCAGCGCGATGGATCCCGGGGCCGCCGGATGCGCGGCGACGAAGCCTTCGACTGCCGTCACGAAAGCCGCGAGCGAAGATTTCATGTCCGCGGCGCCTCGGCCGTGGAGCCAGCCCTCGCGCTCGGTCGGCACGAAAGGATCGGTCTCCCATCCATCGCGCGGGCCTGTGGGCACCACATCGGTGTGCCCGGCGAGGCAGACCAGCGGATGCGCGGAACCGCGGCGCGCCCACAGGTTCGTGACGCCATTCGACACGAGCGTCTCGAATCGAAAGCCGAGCGGCGCGAGCCGTTCCATGAGCAGCGCCTGGCATCCGGCATCGTCGGGGGTTACCGACGGCCGCGCGATCAGCGCCCGCGCGAGTTCGAGCGTGGGATCAATCGATGCGGAGGAGGAAGTTCGGACGCTGACACTCACCCGCCGGATGGTAACAAAAACCGGCTGCGCCGGTCGCATCTCGGTCGCCCTGCACCGCTTAGACTACTAGCGTACTGCAACAATCGGTCCCCCCAGCGCAAGGGATCGTAGTCCTTCCATTTCGCGGGCTGGGGCACCGTGTGGGAGCATCGGATCTAGCGCGTCTGCGTGCGCTAGAGAAGAGGGACCGACATGAACACGCCGCCGGCGTCACGGTAGTGCGATGCCGACTCAGATCTTCAGCGTGGTCGACGAGAAGGTGCCGTCGGTGCCGTTGTTGATCAGTCGGTTGTCGCCGCCGGACACCGCCACGCCGGATGACACGTACGCGAGCCCGGTCCCGTTGCGGGTGATCGCGCTGTCCGAAACATACGCACTGTTGCCGCTGCCAGTCACCTGCAGCCCGGCGTTGATGTTGCCTGACACCAACGTGTTCACCACGCTCACAATCGTCGGCGACGACGACGCCCCCACTGCGAGGCCGTTGCTCGCGTTATCCGTCACCGTGCAATCGCGCAGCTCCAGCTTGACCGTCTTCGCCGAGGCCGCAAAGCCCGCCGACAGACCGATGTTCCCGCTGCTGAAGCTGCTGCCCTGAATCGCCCCGGTTGTGTTGCCCTGCACGTTGGCCCCGGTCGTGTTGCGTTCGAATATCGTCCGCTCGACCTTGAGCGTCAGAGTCCCGCTGGTAGTCCCCGTCGCCAGGCCCGTCGCGTTATCGCGGAACGTGGAATCGTGAATGAACAGGCTGCTCGTCGCCGCCCCGGTCGCCGCATTCAGCCCGATTCCCCCGCCGAAACCACTCACCACCACGTTGTCCAGGTACAAGGCGTCCCCACTCTGATAGGCAATCCCGGTCGTTCCGCCCAAACCGTTGATAGTGAGCCCGCGCAACGTCACCTTTCCGCTTCCCGGATTTACCGTGACACCGATTCCGGTCAGGACCGACACCCCGGCATAAATACCCGGCGGCGCAATGATCGATACGGCCTGGGCGATCGTAACCGGCCCATACCCCGCCGAATCGAGCACTACCACCTCGCCCCCGGCGGTGGTCTGCGCAATCGCAAACGAAAACGCCCGGCACGGCGACGCGAGCGTGCACGAATTTGCGTCGCTGCCGTACGATGCTACAAATGTTCGTTGTATTGCCGCCGCGGCATCGAGCGCTCCTCCGCCGAGCACAAGCAAGGTCAACAGAGCCGGCGGGGCAAAATAGCGCTTGAACATGGTCTTCTCCATCATTGCGAATTGGCGAAAGCTACGCACCTACAGCTTTGAAACCGTCGAACTGAAACTGCCGTCGACAGTATTACCCGTGATCCGATTGTCGCCCAGCGACACTACGGTCCCGGACAAGATGCTGATGCCGCTGGAATTGCGGGTGACGGTCGTGTCGGAAACGTACGCAATTGCGCCCGCCTGCACATCGACGCCTTTACCATTGTCCGACACATGCGAACTTTGCAGACTCAAGGTCGAGGTAGTTCCAGTGATCCCGCCAACGAGCAGCCCGCTGGTCGCATTCCCGGTAATGGAGCTGTAACGCACAACGATGCTCGACGTTCCACCGCCCGCTGTGGGCTGCTGGTAAATCCCCCAGGTGCCGCCAGCCATCGTCGTGTGGTCGACGGTGGCGACAGCACCGGCGCCGCTTACGCTGAGCCCGTACACATTGCGCTCGAACTGCGAGCGCTCGACATGCGCTTTGGTCATCTGCACCGCGCTTGGCGAGCTGATATTGAGCGCGTTGAAATTATCGCGGAAACTGGAATCGTGGATGAAGATCTCCCCGCTTCCAGCAAGGAGGCCCGTCGCCGAGAACCCGCTAATCACGACCCGGTCCAGATACAACGCGGCACCGGATTGAAAGTCGATGCCGGTCGATCCGCCGAGACCATTGATCGCGAGACCGCGCAGAACGACGCGACCCGCGCCGGCATTGATGGTGATACCGGTGCCGCTCGTTACGGAGATCCCCGCGTAGATGCCCGGCATCGCGATAATCGACACGGGCTGCGAGATTGCCACAGGACCGTAGCCGGCCGAGTCGAGCACGAGCACTTCGCCGCCAGGATTGGCGCGCGCGATCGCCACCGCGAATGATCGGCAGGGCGCAAACGCCGTGCACGTGTTGGTGTCGTTTCCGGTCGCTGACACGAAGGTGCGCTGTGCCGGCGCGGCCGCGGTCGTCGTCGCCGAAAATCCCCCGGTCACGCCACCGACGGTCAACGTAACGGTGGTCATGGTTGAAAGGCTCGCGGAACTCGTCTGCTGGACTCTTACGGTGTTGCCGTTTACGACAGTGCCGGGGACGGCCGTGAAGGCGCCGCCGTTGACGCTGTACCGGGCGTTGATGCCGCCGGCAATCCGGATGCCGGTTGGCGTGCCGAGGCCGGACAGCGTGATTGCGTTCGAGGTGATCGTACTGGCGAGCGGCACGCCGGTCTGCGCCGCGAAGCTGAACGCATTCGGCGCGTGACTTGCGGTCTTGTCGAAGGTGTCAAGCGGTTGACCACCGCGCACCAGCCGCACGTAGTGGGGAACACTCTTGTAATCGGGGTAGTTGACGTTGAGACCAGTGCTGAAGTCGATGTCCCAGGCCTGGTCCGTGCTGTACGTATAGGTAGTGCTCGTCCAGTAGCGGGACGATTGCGTCGCGGGGAACACATTCCGGTTAATGCTGGGACTTAAGCAACCGGTTTCGTAGAGCGTCTCCAGCTCCTTCTCATTGGGCAATCGCCAATCGCCGTAGCCTGCGAAGTTGCTCCCGGCTGCGGCGGACAGCGCTGCTCCCCAGGTCATTGCGTTAGCGGCGCCGGTGGCGCATGCCGCGCCGCTTTGGCCTTCGCTGCACTGCTTCCACATGAGACCGGTCAGCGTGTCGGTGATCACCTGCGCGCCGCTGTTGATCGAATAGAGCGCGTCCGGCTTCGACCGCAAGTTGCCGGGGGGGCAAAACGCGGTCGGGGGCGGCAGCGGGAAAACGGTGACGCCGGCGGCAACGTGCGGAACAGGAATCGCCGCCACTATCGCCCGGGTCGCCGTGTCGATGACTGAGACCTTGCCATTTCCTTGATTGTCGTTGGTAGTCACATAGAGGAAGGCGCCGGCGGGATCGAGCGAAATGTCGTTCGGAGTTGGCCCGACCTGGATCCGGCCCACAACGCCGAAAGTCGACATGTCGATGACCGCGACCTGGCCGTTCAAATATCCGCGCGTCTTCACATATGCGAAGGTGCCCGTCTTGTTGAACACGATCTGCTGCGGTTGAGTTGAGTCATCGTTGACCGGGTCGCCAACCGTGATTTGAATCGTGTTGACTACGGCGTTGCTCGCGGTGGCGATCACCGAGACGGTGCCACTGCCCTGATTAACGACGAAGGCATAGGTACTCGTGGGATCGACGGCGACATCCGCTGGAAAGATTCCAACCGTGATAGGGCCGCCCACGACCGCGCCAGTCGCCGCGTTGATCACCGAAACGTAGCCGGGGTTGCCGCCGTTGAGCCCGTAGGTCTCATAGATAACGGTGTTCGCAGGATTCAAAGCGAGACTGCCTCCGCCCGGAAGAGTGGCGATCACCGTATTGTTTGCCGTATCGACGACGCGGATCGTGTGATCGTCACACTGCACGTAGAGCAATGTGCCCGACGCATTGAGTACCATTTTGCTGGGATTTCTGCCCAGCCCTCCAATCAGCGTCAACACCTCGTTCGTGAGGGCATTGATCACCACAACCGTTCCGGGTTGTCCCGGAGAACCGCGATAGATGGAAAGATAGAGGACTTGGAGCTTCGGGTTGACGGCAAAGAACAAGGGCCACGCAGGAACAAGAATCTTTTTGACGATGGTGCGCGTCGATGTGTCGATCACCGAAACGACGTTGGCGTTGGGGTCCTGGTAGAATTCGTAGCTCGCGACATAGGCGAACTCCCCAGCGTGAACGGGAGTGCCCGCCATCGCGACCACACCTCCCAGCACTACGACCAGCAGGGCGCGCCAGAGCCTGGTCGTCGAATTTTCACGGCACCCGAGCACACCCTCCATCGTCCATGCGGACATGGTTTCCCCTTGGAACAGGTCGTCCATTTGCGGTCCTGCCCAGGATACGTTCACGGGCTGCGATCGCTTGCCGACTCGCATCAAGGCCCAATGCGTACCAAGAGGACGTAGTGCCAGTCGTACTTGTCGAAGGCGACGGTGTAGCCGCCATTGAAGTACACGTACGTCGCATTGGCCGGATTGGCCGCGTAGCTCACACTGGTCCAATACGGGTCGTCCTGTCGCGTGTTCGGGAAATAACTGCCGTCGACGGCGGGCAAGCCGCTCGCGTAGGGTTGGCTGTAATCGACCAGCGTTTTCAGCTCTTGCGCCGTAGGCAGCCGCCAATCGGTGTGATTGCAAAGGCCGGGGCCTGCATTGACCGCTGTAGTGTAGGCGGTGGTGTTGCACAGATTGCCCGGCAGCGTGCCCCCGCACGCATGACCGTCCGCACTGCCGGGATCGCCACCGTTGCTGGTTGGATCTGTACTGTACCAGCTGTATGAATGACCGGCGTAGCGCAGAGTCGCGGGAGTGGCCGTCTTGACTTCCCACATGAGACCCGTGACGTTGTCGAGCGTGCACGCCCAGTCGGTGGGATTGGTTCCGAGGCTTGCGCCCGCCGGAAGCCCAGTACCGTTGTTGGCGATCTTGGCGAAGTCGAAGCCCTTGCTGCCTCCACCGACCTTGTACAGCGTTGCGACGGCGTTCGCGGCATCGCGGCCGAGTCGACAGTCCTGCCGCGGATGCGTTACGGGTTCGTTCGTCCCGGTACTGTTCGAATCGTCGTAACAGATGTCGACACCGGTATCGTTGAGCGCCTTCTGCGCCACGGCGGGAGGGGCCGTGGCCAACACAAGCGGCAGCGTCAACGCCAGTGCTGCTATGGGTCGCGTCATGATGTGCATTTCAGAGATCGATCGGCGAATCGAAGGCGTCCCCGCAATTGCAAAATTCCTGCGGAATTACGAGACCATGGCGACGACTTGTGAGGAACTTCATCCTTATTCAGAATCATTGCGGAACGATGCAGGTAGAAAGCGGGGGGCGCGATCGGCCCGAAGGGTCCAATGATCGTACCATCCTCGAAGCACCATTTGCGTACGGCGCCCCGGAAGTTTTGAGCGACGGAGGTCTACAACCCCCAAATTTACTCACTCAGATCCGCAAAGACCCAAGGTTTCAATGAGGCCTGTCCAGCATTTCGGCATCGATCTGCAGCGTCGTGAAATCGCTTTGCGGCCGCTTCGCCTGCTCTTCCTGCGTGCCGTGCGCCATCCCCTCGACGCGCGCGGTCGGCGAATTCTGGTTGATGAGCCAGGCGAGGTTGGTCGGCGAATCGGAGGCGGTCATCGCCTCCTCGTAGGTGATGTTGTCGTCCATGTACATGCGGCACAGCGACTGCTCGAACGTCTGCGATCCGGGGTAGAGCGACTGCTCCATCGCTTCCTTGATCTGCGTGATGTCGCCGTTCTTGATGAGCTCGGCGATGAGCGACGTGTTGAGCAGGATCTCGACCGCAGGCTGCATCTCGCCCTCGCTGTTGCGGACGAGCCGCTGGCAGATGATCGCGCGGAGCCCGATCGAAAGGTCGGACAGG
>JBDTLY010000057.1:0-12045 GCA_039934535.1 Casimicrobiaceae bacterium
CGAAAAGGTCGGGTCGCACGCGGCGATGCTGCCGGTGATGGATGCGCTGGTCGCCAAGGCGCGCGCCGAGCGGCCGAAGAACTGAACGTATTTGTCACCGGCGCGAGCAGCGGTATCGGCGCCGCGCTGGCGCGGCATTACGCGGCGCGTGGCGACAACGTCGGCCTGTTCGCGCGACGCCAGGGCGAGCTCGACGCGCTGGTCGACGAATTCCCGGCGGGACATGCCGCGGCGTGGACGGGCGACGTCCGCGACGCCGCGGCGCTCGCGCGCGCGGCCGCCGATTTCATCGCGCGGTTCGGTCCCCCCGACGTCGTGATCGCGAACGCGGGCGTTTCCCGGGGCACGCTGACGGAGCAGGCCGGGGATGCCGTCGCGTTCCGCGAAGTCATGGACATCAACGTGCTGGGCATGGTCCACACGTTCGCGCCGTTCATCGCGTCGATGCGCTCGGCGCGGCGCGGCGCGCTCGCCGGCATCGCAAGCGTCGCGGGGTTTCGCGGGCTGCCGGGGGCGGGCGCGTATTCGGCGTCGAAGGCCGCCGCGATCGCGTATCTAGAAAGCCTGCGCCTCGAGCTGACCGGATCCGGCGTTGCGGTCGTGACGATATGTCCCGGTTACATCGCCACGTCGATGACCGCAGGCAATCCTTACCCGATGCCGTTCATCATCTCTCCAGAACGCGCCGCGCGCCTGATTGCGGGCGCGATCGCGCGCCGTCGCCGCTTCTACGTGCTGCCGTGGCCGATGGCGATCGTGGGCTGGGTGCTGCGGATCCTGCCGCGGCCGCTCTACGATCTCGCGTTCGCGCACGCGCCGCGAAAGCCGCGCCGTCCTGGTTAGCAAGCACCGGGGGTGGCCGCGAATTTTGCTCCCGAAGCGGTAGGCCGCGCACCGCTATTCCGATGTAAGTAATATATATTTGACTAAATAGTTTGTTTTGAGTACATTTATGTTATGTCAAAGTCCAATGCGGTCGCGGCTTCCCTCCCGCCTGTTGCAAAGAGTGCTCTACGCCAGCTGGGGGAGGGCATCGCGATCGCCCGAGCTCGTCGCAAGGAATCGCAACGCGCTTGGGCGGAGCGCATTGGCATCTCTCTGCCCACCTTGATCCGGCTCGAAAAGGGCGACCCTACGGTAAGCATGGCCGCCTACGCCAGTGCGCTGTGGCTCATGGGGCGCGTTCAAGCGCTGGGTGAGATAGCGGCGCCTTCAGCGGACATCGGTGCCTTGGAGTTGAATGTCCGCGACGCGCGCAAACGTGGCAGCGTACGCGCGCCGGCCTCTATTTCGGCGCGGTTGGGTGAGAAGAACATAGAGCGCAAGTGAACGCGTATCAGGTGATCGACGAGATGTCCCTTTGGTGGCTGGGGCGACCTGACCAGCCCGCGCTGATCGGCACGCTGCGGCTCCTGCGGGCCACGTCGGGCGTTTCTTTGCAATACTCGTCCAACTGGCTCCGTAAGGGCTTTCCGATAAGTGAGGACCTGCCGCTCATTCCCGACGAGCAACTGCCCACCGAGCGGGGCTCGGCGGTTGGGGCGGTGGATGATGCGCGACCGGATCGTTGGGGCGAGCGTGTCATTCGGTTCATCGATAAACCACCGCGCTTGTCGCTTCTCGAATATCTGTTCTTTGCCGGGGATGAGCGCTTTGGCGCGCTGGGCGTTTCCACGTCGGCCGACGCCTACCTCCCGCAGCGTACGGGTCCGCTGCCATGCCTCGCGGACGTAGAGGAAATCCGCAATCTGGTCCGCCGGGTCGAGGCCAATGAACCGGTTCCGGAGGACAAACGCCGGCTGATTGCGCCAGGCGCCACTCTCGGCGGAGCTCGTCCGAAGGCGCTCATCAAAATGGACGGCCGACAATGGGTGGTGAAATTCGCCGAATTGGGCGACACAACTGACGCGCCACTCATAGAGCACGCTTGTCTCACTCTTGCCAAACATTGTGCGATTCGGGTTGCCAAGACACGGCCTGTGCTTCTTTCGAAAGGTCATGCAGTCGCGGTTCTCCGCTTCGACCGCGAATTGAAGGGTGCGAGCGTCCGCCGAATACACGCGCAATCCGCCCACGTCGCGCTGCGCGCGGAAGGAAGCGCATACGGCTATCCAGAATTGGCGCAACTGCTGAGAAGGCGTGGTCCGGTCGTAGGTGGAGTGGCCAAGGCGCACATGCGAGAGCTTTTCCGCCGAATGGTCTTCAACATCCTCATCGACAATACGGACGACCACGAGAAGAACCATGTATTGCTGATGAATGACGCCCAGCACCTTCTCCTCGCTCCGGCCTTTGACGTGTTGCCAACGGCCCAGGCATTGGGCTACCAGCAGATGCGTGTCGGTGCACATGCCAACGACTCCACGGTCGAAAACGCATGTTCGGAAGCGGCGTTGTTCGGTCTGTCGAAGGACGAGGCGATGGCTGAGGCCGGGAAGGTGGCCGGTACGTGTGCCCGGTGGAAGGCAACTTTCGCCAAGGCAGGCGTCGCTGATCGTGACATTGAATATCTGTCGCAGTTCATTGACCGCGAGTTTCTGCACCTCCAGCGCGCCGAACTGGCAAAGCCTGGCATTTCCAAGGCCCGCGCCCACAAAACCAGGCGCGAAAATTGAAGCCGCATGCGAAAGTAGCGACTTTGGTGGCACCCGCGCGGTAACACCTCAAGAAAAAAGGGCCACCGGAGCGGTGACCCTTTTTGACATGCGTTGCGGCGTTCGAATCAGAGCGGCATGCGCAGGCCGACCGTGAGGGCCCAGTAGTTGCCGTCGCCGCGCGCGGCGGTTCCCGATCCAGCGATGTATCCGGTCACGCCGGTCCAGTCCACCGCGGCGCCGACGTTGAACAACGCGTAGCTGTTGTCGGGCTTTGCCACGGGCACCGTATAGAACCCGTTGAGGCTGTTGGACGACGCGGTCACGACCCGGTCCTTGTCCTTCGAGTCGTATTCGAACGTGGCGCGCGCGAACGGGCGGATGTTCCCGAACTTGCCGGCGACCTGCCAGCCCAGGCTCCACAGCATCTGCTCGTTGTCCTGCTGGCCGTAGGTCAGCGCGGTGCTGTCGGTCCCCGTTTCCGAAAACTGCCGAACAATGGTCTTGGTATAGGTCGCCCGCGCGTAAGGTCCGTGGATCATGTCCTGGTACTTGAACCAATAGCCGCCGAGGAGCCGTGCCGTGTATTCGTACCCGCGCGCCTGGCCGCTTTCGTTGCGCACCAGCGGTCCGAGGACGATGTTGCGGTTCACGTCGTTGTAGTCGAGGCTCCCCGCGCCGAGCGTGGCGCCGACATACCAGGGGCCTTCGCCGTAGCCGGTGTACGCGGTGAACACCGGCTGCCGCAGCTTGAACCCGCCGCCGTCGCCGCCGAAGTCGGTCTTTTGCTCGGTGTAGGCGAACATCATCCCCGCGAGCAGGCGGTCGTTGACCTTCATGTCGCCGCCGACCGCCACCGTGTTCATGTACCCGCTGCCGTTGTTCGCGCCCGCCTTCATGTCGAGGTCGCCGTAATCGTAGGCCGCCCAGGCCTCGAGCCGTTTACCGCTGCGCGGCGCGTCGAGTCCCGACCACATGCGGCCGTCGAGCGCGCGGAAATTGGCGTCCTCGACACGGAACGGAACGTCCGCGAGCGAGCCCATCTGCTGCGGGCCCGTGATCATCGATTCGACGAGCTGCGCGATGATCGCGTGCGCCGCGGGTGTCGGATGGATGGGGTCGGCGAACAGATACGTGTTGTCGGCGCCCGGCGCCACCAGCGTGCTGGTCGTGCAGGTGATCGCGCTCGCCGTCGTGCATGCCGGCGTGGTGACGTTCGTGAAGCCGAATGCCGAGGGGTTCGCCAGCACCTCGTTGAAGAACTTGAAGGCGTTGACGGGAATGACGTGGAAGCCCGCGCCCGCAATGGAATTGTTCAGCGTCGAGTTGAACACGCCCGCGAGCGCGGACGCGGCGGCCGCGCCGGCCGGACCGCTCGCCTGGCCGCCCGGCGTTTTGCCGACATCGGGCAGGTTGAAGACGACGATGTACTCCGCGCCGGCGGCATGGAGGCGCGCGAGCTGGCCTGCCGCCTGCAGCGCGGCAAGCGTCACGTTGGCTTGTGCTTCCGCCGGCGTGATCAGCCCCAGGCTGGCGGCGGTGAGGTTCTGCAGGAGGTCGTTGGCGCCGATCCAGACCGTGTAGATCGCATTCGGATTGAGGTTCGGCGAAGCCTTCAGCAGCTCGTCGATCTGGGTTGTCAGCGGACGCTGGGGCGCGCCCGGCGGCGTCGATGCCGACGGCTGCGACACGCGTGCGCCACCCTGCGCATAGTCGGTGCCGTTCTGGTTGGACGGCGTGATCGTGAGGCCGTACGCCAACCCGAGGTCCTGCGCCCAGACGAGGCCCGGGTTCACGGTGAACCGGGCGCCGAAATAGCCGGCGTCGGAGAGGCTGTCTCCCAGCACGATCACGTTCTGGAACTGCGCGGCGGCGGGGGACGAAAGGGCGAGCGCGACGGCGCCGGCAAGAAGGGTGCGCTGGAAGGTCCGCATGGCGAGGTCTCCTGAATTATGATCGGTGCGGAAATCGAATTGAGCCGCCCGGCATTCTAATCCAAAACCGTTGCCCCGTTCGGGGGCGGTCGGCATGCGGCGCCCCGGGATGGGTCAACCGCGCGCGGCCTCGGGGCGTTACGTCGTCGTGACTGGAGGATCGACCATGCGAACGTGCCGGAACGCGTTGCAACGCGCAAATGCCGCTGATCTCAACGGGTGGGGGCGGTCGTTCGCCTGCGTGTTGATGGCGGCGATGCTTTTGCTTGGCGCCGCGAATGCCGCGCGCGCCGAGGACGACCTCCCGGGCCGCGTGGGACGCATCGCCGAGTTCGGCGGCCAGCTCTTTCTCTCGCCCGAGGACCGGGCGTCCGAATGGCAGTCGATCGGCCTCAACTATCCGGTGGCGTCAGGCGACAACCTGTGGGTCGGCGGCGACGGCCGTGCCGAGGTCGACTACGGCGGCGGGCAGTTCCGCCTTTCGGGCGACACCAACCTGCATGTCTCGCGCCTCGACGAGAACCGGATTGCGCTGTTCATCGCGCAGGGCCGAGTTATCGTCCGCGTGCGCGTGCTCGATGCGGGCGATTCCGCGCGGATCGACACACCGAATACGCAGGTTCAACTCACCCGGCTCGGGCTCTACCGGATCGACGTGTCGCCGGACCGGCAATCCACGTTCGTCACCGTGCGCGAAGGCGAGGCGGTCCTCTCGCTGGCCAGCGGCGCGCAGCAGGCGCTGCCGGGACAAACGGCCGTCGTGACCGGGCCGGACCCGGCCGCGGCCGACATCCGCAACGGCATCGGTCAGGATGGATTCGACGAATGGAGCGCCAGCCGCGATCGCCGCTACGAGCGGCCGCGCGCGACGGCGTACGTGTCGCAGCAGATGGTGGGTCAGGCCGACCTGGACCAGTACGGCTCGTGGCAGACGACGCCGGAATATGGCCCTGTCTGGTATCCGACGACTGTTGCCGCCGACTGGGCGCCTTACACCGATGGCTACTGGACCACCGTAGGCGGCTTTGGATCGACCTGGGTCGATGCCGCGCCGTGGGGCTATGCGCCGTTCCACTATGGGCGCTGGGCGCGGGTCGGCGGACGCTGGGGCTGGTGCCCGGGTGTGTTTGTCGCGCGACCCGTGTGGGCGCCGGCACTGGTGGGTTGGGTCGGCGGCGCGGGCTGGGGCGTCTCCACAAGATTCGGGTCTCCCGTCTACGGCTGGGTTCCGCTCGGTTGGGGCGAGCCGCTGCATCCGTGGTGGAACCGCTGCTCGTTCAACTGCTGGGCCCGATTCAACCGGCCGTACGCCGTCAACGTTGCGGTGCGGCCGGCCAATCCGCCGTCGCATTTCCGCAATGGCGCCTATCCCGGCGCCCTCACGGCGGTTTCGGGTACGACGCTCGCGGGGCGGCTTCCCGTTGCCTCGAACCGGGTGACCGTGCCTGCGCAGCAGATGGCCTCCGCCCCGGTGCTCGCGACTGCACCTGCGGTTACTTCGGGACCGTTGCGCATCCCGGGAACACGCGCCGGTACGGCGGGCACGCCGGCGCCCGCGTCGACGTTCTTCCCGGTGTCGCGGTCGGGACGAACCCTGCAGGAACCGATCGCGCGGCCTTCTGCCACCGGTGCCGGTGCGGCGGTTGCGCCTGCCGGGCAGGCGATGACCCGCTCTACTACCGGTTCGGTCGCACCTACACCTGCGGGGGTGCCCGGGACACCGGCGCCGTTCACCCGCTCCTCGCCGCCCGTCCGGTCAGGCCCGACGGCGATCTCGCCGCAGCCGACAGCGAGCGCGCCGACTGCCCCGGGCGCGCCCGCGCGGTCCGACAACGCGCCAAGGCCCAGGCCGCAGCCGGCTCCGCAAGCAGGCACAGTGATGACCGCACCGTCGGCGTCGTCACCGCCGGCACAAGCGGCACCGGCGTATGCCGCGCCGGTCGCGCGTCCCGCGCCTGCGCGGCAGCCCGCAGTGGAACGGGTCGCGCCGATGCCGACACGGCCACTGGCGGCGCCTCAGGCGCCACCGATGGCGCGTCCGGGTGCCCCGGTCGTCGCGCCGGTTCAGGCGCCGCGCGCCGGGGCGCAGGCTGCACCCACCGCGACGCAGCATCAGATGGAACGGCAGTCGCAACCGAAGCCGGCGGCGCCGAAGGTCGAACCCGTGCCCGGCGTGCCGGCCAAGCCCTGAGGGACTTAAGGCGCGACGAGCGCCAGGCGCTTGCCGCCGTCGATCAGCTTCACGCGATCGCCTTCGCGGACCGTCGGCGCGTTGCTGTAGATGAAGGTGCGCTGCTGCCCGCTGTCCATCTTGATTCCGACGGACCACTGCGACTTCGTGTTCCGGTTCTGCTCGACCTTGTTGCCGACGTAGGCGCCGCCGGCGGCGCCGGCGACCGTGGCGACGGTGTTGCCGCGGCCGCTGCCGATCTGATGGCCGAGCACTCCGCCGAGGACGCCGCCCGCCACCATCCCGACACCGGAGGTCGAGCCTTTCACTTCATTCGCGCGCACCGATTGCACGACGCCGCAGTCCGTGCATCTTGCTGCCGGCGCGGTTGCGGGCGTCTGCGCGAACGCCGCCGTGCATGCGGCGATTCCGATGATGAAGGCGGCGGCACCTGAAAGGCGCGAAGCGGGGCGGTTCATGGCATATCTCCGGATGACATCGATGGATTCACTATAGCAAAGCGACGCGCGTTTTCACTTGCCGTCGGCGCGGATTCGCGCGTAGGTGCCGGGTGCCGCCTCGATCACCTTGAGCTTGCCTTTGCCCGGCACGCGCGGCGCCACTTCCTTCCCGCGATGCGCCGAGAGCCACTTCGCCCAGTCGGCCCACCATGAGCCTTCGTGCTGCGCGGCACCCGCAAGCCAGGCGTCGGCAGTGGCGGGAAGCTTGTCGTTGACCCAGTAGCCGTACTTGTTGGCCGCCGGCGGGTTGATCATCCCGGCGATGTGCCCGGAGCCCGACAGCACGAAGCGCGCCTTGCCGGACACCAGCTTCGGTCCGGAATACGTCGCCTTCCACGGCGCGATGTGGTCCTCGAACGCCGAGACGAAATAGACGGGCACGCTGATCTTCGACAGGTCGATCGGCACGCCGAGCAGCGTGATGCCGCCCGGTTCACGCAGCAGGTTCTTCATGTACATGTTGCGCAGGTAGTAGCTGTGCATCGTCGCCGGCATGCGCGTGGCGTCCTGGTTCCAGTGCAGGAGGTCGAACGGGAAGGGGTCGCGTCCCATCAGGTAGTTGTTGATGACGAACGACCAGATGAGGTCGTTGGCGCGCAGCATGTTGAAGGTCGTCGCCATCTCGCCGCCTTCGAGAAAGCCGCGCTCGCTCATCTTGCGCTCGAGCGAGGCGACCTGGTCCTCGTCGATGAACACCTCGAGTTCGCCGGTGCGCACGAAGTCGACGAGTGAGGTCATGAACGTGGCGCTGACGATGCGCTTGTCCTTCTTCGCCGCCATGTACGCGAGGGTAGCGGCCAGCAGCGTGCCGCCGAGGCAATAGCCGAGCGCGTTGACCTCGGTCTCGCCGGTGGCCTTCGCGATGGCGTCGAGCGCCGCAAGCGGGCCTTCGCGCAGGTAGTCCTCGAAATCCTTGTCTTTCAGCTGCGCATCCGGATTGACCCACGAAATCACGAACACGGTGACGCCCTGGTCGACGATCCACTTGATCAGCGAGTTCTTCTCGCGAAGATCCATGATGTAGTACTTGTTGATCCACGGCGGCATCACGAGGAGCGGCCGCTGCGCGACCTTCTTCGTCGTCGGCTCGTACTGGATCAGCTGCATGAGGTCGTTCTGGTACACGACCTTGCCGGGTGTGGTCGCGATGTTGACGCCGAGCTCGAAGGCCTTGGTGTCGGTCATCGAGATCTTGAGCTGGCCGTTGCCGCGCTTGATGTCGTCCAGCAGGTTGTTGAGCCCGCGCACGAGGTTCTGGCCGCCGCTCGTGATCGTTTCCCGGAACACCTCGGGATTCGTCAGCGCGAAGTTCGACGGCGCCAGCGCGTCGATGTACTGGCGCGTGAAGAAATCCACCTTGCGCTTCGTCGTGTCGTCGAGCCCTTCTACGCTGGCCACGGTCTCGTGCAGCCAGCGCGACGTGATGAGGTAGCCCTGCTTCACGTAGTCGAACAGGAAATACTTCTCCCAGTCCTCGTGGCGAAAGCGCTTGTCGCCCTTGTTCGGCGCGGCGACGGGCTCGGTGGCGACGCCCAAAAGCTTCATCGTCGAGCTCTGCCAGAGGTTCATGTAATCCGTCCACAGGCTCATCTGCGTTTCGGCGAGCTTGTAGGGATTCGCGAGCAGCTTCGACGCCATTTCCATGTACGCCTTGCCGATGCCGAGCTCGTCGGCGACGAGCGACGCGCCGCCGCCTTTCGCCTGATTCGCGGCAAAGTCGCCCATAAGGACGGCGCTCTTGTCGGCGGCCGCGACCAGCGACTGCGCGAAGGCAATCGGGTCGAACGCGTGGCTGGGCGCGGGTTCGTTGGCGGCGGGCTTCTTGGGAGGTGCGGACATGAGGGTGGCCTTCGTGTTTTGACTGCGGTGTCAGGCGCTTGCCGAGGCGAAGCGGACGGCGCCGTTCGCGCCGACGTGGCGCGCAATCCGGCCGGCGCGCCAGAGGTGGTTGAGATGGGCGATCGCCTCGCCCATCGCGAAATAGCGCTGCTGCAGGTCGAGCTCGCGGCGGAACAGCACGGGGACGACGTCGGCGGCGCTGACCGCGGACGCGGCCCCGTCGACCGCGGCGACGAGCTCGGAGAGGCGCGCGTCGTGGTGCGACGCGAGCTGCGCCACGCGCACGGGAATCCCGCGAAACGGCAACCCGTGCGACGGCAGCACCAGCGTGTCCGGCGGCAGCATTTCGAAGGCGGCGATCGACGCGAGAAACGCGCCGAGCGGATCGCCGTCGGGCTCGGGCGCCCAGACGCTGACGTTGGTGCTGATCCGCGGCAGCAGCATGTCCCCGGAGATCAGCACATTGCGCTCGCGGGAGTGGAGCGACGCGTGTTCCGGCGAATGGCCGTGGCCCTCGACGACGCGCCATGTCGTGCCGCCCGCCGTTCGCTCGGCGCCATCTTGCAATCGCTCGAAGGACTCCGGCAATTCGGGCACGCCCTTCCGGTAATGGTTGCCCCGCGCCTCCATGGCGGCGACGTGTTCCTCCGCCATGCCATGCCGGCCGAAGAAGCGGACGGTCGGCCCGGGCCCGTAGCCCGCGTGCTGGCCCGCAAGCGCGTGCGCGGTGAGGTACTCGGCCGGGGTCATGGAAACCGGCGCGCCGAACCGCGCGGACAGCCACGCGGCGTTGCCGACATGATCGGGATGGCAGTGCGTCGCGATGATGCGGCGGATCGGCTGCGCGGCGAGCGTCGTCGCGAAATGGCGCTCCCAGATCGCGCGCGTGGCGCCGTCGCCGAAACCGCAATCGACGAGCGTGAATCCGTCGTCGTCGGCGAGCAGCCACAGGTTGATGTGGTCGAGCGCGAAGGGCAGCGGCATGCGCAGCCAGAAAACGCGCGGCGCGACCTCGATCACGGTGCCCGGATCCGGAGGCGCCGCGAACGGGTAGTCGAGCACGGCGGGCATGGAGGCGGTCATGACGTTGGTGAGTTTCGCGGGGGTGTTGCCGGCAGATCGGGTGCCGCGGCCGGGCTGTTGCGACCGTTCGCCGCACCGTTTTTGTGCAGCGCAACATCCTCAGGGATACAGCGAGGCATGTCAAGCGAATATGGTATCTTGATCCGCTCCCGGCAGGTCCGCCGGGAGCCTCCCGCAGTCTCGATTTCGTCATGCCTGCCGCACACCCCCCCGCCGCCGCGCGCAAAGACGCCGATCGCGCCGGCCCCACCTTTTCGATTTCCGATCTGGCGCAGGAGTTCGCGCTGACCACGCGCGCCATCCGCTTCTACGAGGACGAAGGGTTGCTGTCGCCCGTACGCCGCGGGCAGACGCGAGTCTATGGCGAGCGGGAACGCACGCGGATCAAGCTGATCCTTCGCGGCAAGCGGCTGGGGCTCGCCCTCTCCGAGATCCGAGAGCTGTTCGACATCTACGCCGCGACCGGCAACGAGCGGCCGCAGCTCGCCAAGTTCCTGCAGATGCTCGCCGACCGCCGCGCGATGCTCCTGCAGCAGCGCGAGGACATAGACGCGGTCCTGATCGAGATCGGCGCCCTCGAGCGCGACTGCCGCCGCCGCCTGAAGCCGGCGCGGGACGCCCGGTAGCCCATGGGCGGCCCAAGTTGACGTTAACGTAAACGTCAGTTAGATTCGTCCACCCGCGCCGAGCGGCCTCGACCTCCAGCCCCCATCTTCCGCCTTTCACCGGACTCGCCACGTGGACCCTTCCGCCCCCGCCGCCGTGCCACGCGCGCACTGGACCCCGCTCGACCTTGGTTATGAAGCGCGCGTGCGCGCGAGTTTCGCGCGCCAGGGGGCGATGCGCACGCTGGGCGCCACACTCGAATCCGTGGAGCCGGGCTACTGCGCGATTTCGCTCGTTCCCCGGGCCGAGGTCGCGCAGCAGCACGGCTATGTCCATGCCGGCGTGGTGGCCGCCATCGTCGACTCGGCCGGCGGCTATGCGGGCTTTGCGCTGTTCCCGGAAGATGCATCGGTACTGACGGTGGAATACAAGCTGAACCTGCTCGCGCCGGCGACCGGCGAGCGACTCCTCGCGGAGGGTTTTGTGGTCAAGCCGGGCCGCACGCTGATGATCACGCGCGGCGAAGTGCATGCCGATCAGGGCGGCAAGCGCACGCTGGTCGCGATCATGCAGCAGACGTTGATGGTGATGCACGGGAAATCCGACGCCTAGCCGCCTCGGTGCGAATATATAAGGAACGACCATGCCAAACCCGCCCGCGCTCGACTTCAACCATGGCGAGACGATCGACATGCTGCGCGACAGCGTGCGGCAGTTCGCCGCCGACGAGATCGCGCCGCGCGCCGCGGACATCGACCGCACGAACCAGTTTCCGGCGGACCTGTGGCGCAAAATGGGCGATCTCGGGCTCCTCGGCATCACCGTCGACGAGGACTACGGCGGCACGGCCATGGGCTACCTCGCGCACATCGTGGCGATGGAGGAGATCAGCCGTGCGTCCGCGTCCGTGGGTCTCTCCTACGGTGCGCACTCGAACCTCTGCGTCAACCAGATCCGGCGCAACGGCAGCGACGCGCAAAAGAAGAAATACCTGCCCGGGCTCGTCTCGGGCGAGCACGTCGGCGCGCTGGCGATGAGCGAGCCCGGCGCTGGCTCCGACGTCGTCTCCATGCGGTTGAAGGCCGACCGCAAGGGCGACCACTTCATTCTCAACGGCAACAAGATGTGGATCACCAACGGCCCCGACGCGGACACGCTCGTCGTCTACGCGAAGACCGATCCCGCCGCCGGATCGCGCGGTATCACCGCGTTCCTGGTCGAGAAGGCTTACAAGGGATTCACGACCGCACAGAAGCTCGACAAGCTCGGCATGCGCGGCTCGAACACCTGCGAGCTCG
>JBDTLY010000058.1:0-12017 GCA_039934535.1 Casimicrobiaceae bacterium
CAGGCCGCGGCCGTGGCGGGCATCGTCACCGGCGATCTCGCCGTGCCGGTGCCTTATCGCACCCGCTTGATCGTCGCGCTCGCGACGGCGGGGATCGGCGCCGCCATCGCGCTCTTCCTTTCGCCGGCCGTCGGGGTGGCGGTGCTCGGCATTTCACTGCTCGTCGTGTTCGTCGCCTGTGCCGCCGTGCTCGCAACCGGACAGTGGCTGCCCGCCTCGGTCCCAATGCTCGCAATGCTCGCGGCGACGATCGAAGGCCAGGTCGTTCGTTTCTACGCCGTCGATCGAAGGCGCAACGTCGTCGAACGTGCCTTCGGCCATTATCTCGCGCCCGCCATCGTCGATTCGCTGGCCGACGAGAACGAAACGCTGCAGCTCGGCGGCGAGCTCAGGCATACCACCATCATGTTTGCCGATCTCACGGGCTTCACCGCGGCGTCGGAGACGTTGTCCCCGGCCGCACTGGTGGAGATCGTCAACCGCTATTTCGCCGAGATCGTCGCCGCGATCGACCAGCACCAGGGCTATGTCGACAAGTTCATCGGTGATTCGGTCATGGCCATCTGGGGCGCGCCGGCCAGGATCACCGACCCGCCTGATCAGGCGTTGACGTGCGCGTTCGCGATCAACCGGCAAATCGCCCGCATTCACGCGCGGGAGACGGACAGCCGCGTCGTGAAGTTTTCGCTCAAGATCGGCATGAGCACGGGCTCGGTCATCGTCGGCAACGTGGGCGCGCCGCACCGCCTCAACTATTCCGTGATGGGCGAGGCCGTCAACGTTGCGGCAAGACTGGAAAAGGCGTGCTCGGATTTCGACTGTGCCATCGTCATCGACCAGACGACCGCGACGGCAGTGGGCGAGAAATTCCTTTTGTGCGAGATCGATTCGGTGGTGTTGCGTGGCAAGAGCACGCCCATGTCGATATTCGCACCCATTGCGTTGCGCGCGGAGGCAACGCCGGCGCAGGTCGATTACGTGACGCGGTATGGAGAAGCGCTCAGGCTGTATCGTTCCGGCGCCATGCAGGACGCGTCGAATGAATGGGCGAAGCTCGATTCGAGCGCTCTGACGGATTGGCACGTTGGGGCGGCGGCGGTCATGGCCGCGCGGGCGGCCGTTGAATCCAACCCGCCAGGCAATCCGTAAGGCATGTGAAGCGTGGACAAGTCTATTCGCGGCGCAGGCGCGCCGATGAGGAATCGCAGGATGAGAATCGCGATGGCCGGTTTCACCGTCGGCGTGCTGATTTCGATGACGTCGCTGGCGGAGGTCGTCCCGGTCATGACGCTCGACCCCGGCATGCACACCGGGCCCATCCGGCGCATCGCCGTCGATGCCGGCGAGACCGTTCTCGCGACCGCGTCGGACGACAAATCGGCGCGCCTGTGGGACCTCGCGAGTGCGCGTCTTCTGGCGACATTGCACCCGCCCGTCGGTCCCGAACAGATCGGCCGATTGTACGGAGTCGCGATTTCCAGGAACAACCGCATCGCCGTCGCCGGCACGTCGGCGGCGCAAGGCGGCAAGCACCGCATCTACCTCTTCGATCTCGCGAGCCATGCGTACGTCAAGTCGTTCGACGCGCGCGGAGGCGACATCAAGCGCCTCGAATGGTCGCCGGACGGCCGGCTGCTCGTGGCCGTATATGCGGGCTCGCCAGCGTTGCGAGTGTTCGACGATGAGGGCGCCCTGGTGTTCGCGGAGTCGTTTTCCGGAGACGCCTACTACGCCACGTTTGCGTCGACGCAAAGGCTCGCCGTGTCGGCCAGCGACGGCAAGGTTCATTTGTACTCCGTGACAGGAAATCGCGTCATTGCCGATGGCACGATCGCCACGTCGCTGAACGATCCGAGGGGCGTGCATTTCTCGCCCGACGGAAAGCTGCTTGTCGTCGGCTACCTGTCGCGACAGGGACGAGCGGTTCGCGTCGATGTCTTCGACGTCGCCTCACGCGAAATGTCGCGCTCGTTCTCATTTACCGACATCGGAGAGGGCAACCTGATGAACGTCGTGTGGCAGCACGACGGGCGCGCGCTCTATGCTGGCGGCACAGGCTACCGGGGAAAGAACCGCTTCATCGTGATACGGATCAGCTGGCCGGACGGCAAGGTTGTCGACATCGAATCAGCGGCCAACTCGATCCTGGACCTCGCCGCATTGAAGGATGGCAGGATCGCATTTGCGACCGCCGAGCCGACCTGGGGCCTCATCGAAGGCGACCGGATCGTCAAAACGATCTCGGCGCCGACGGCTCAGTTCTACGAGGCGTCCAGGCTGCGGATCAACGACGACGCGAGCAAGGTCGGCTGGAGCTATCGACCTGACGATGACCTGGTCCACTTCGACCTTCGCGATCGCCAGGTGCGCGACGGCGCAGGCGACGCAAGGAACTTGCCGGAACCGTCGACCTGGAAGGTGCGGGTCTCCGATTGGGAGAATGGCTTTCACCCGAAAATCAATGGCGTTTCGATCGCGCTGGAACCCACGGAAGTCGCGCGCGCGTCGGCAGTGCTGCCGGGAGACGCCGGCATGATCCTCGGCAGCAGCCGCTCGTTGCGCAGGATCGATTCCGGTGGAAAGGAAATCTGGGTGTTACCGGGAGCCACCGAGGTTCGGGCGGTCAATGTCACGGCGGGCGGAAAGGTCGTCGTGGCCGCCATGCTCGACGGCACGATCCGCTGGCGGCGCGCGTCCGATGGAGCGCTTCTGATGTCGCTGTTTACGACCCGCGATCGAAAATGGGTGATCTGGACGGAGTCAGGCTACTTCGACGTCAGCGCGGGTGCGGAGAATCTCATCGGGTGGCTGGTCAACCGCAGCGATGGCGAGCAGGCCGACTACTTCGCGATTTCGCGCTTTCGCGAGAAGTACTTTCGCCCTGATGTGATCGACCGGGTCCTGCGCAGCGGCGACCCGGGTCTTGCACTGGCGGACGCGAATGCCGAACGCGTGGCCCGGGCGAGCGCAGTCGACGAAAAGGTTCGTCAGCGCGTGGAAGTCCTCATCGCACCGCCTCCTGTCGAGACCGTCCTGCCGCCAACCGTGGCCCTGCTATCGCCGGCGGCGGTTGAGTCTTCCGAGGCACGGGTGGTAGTGGACTACACATTGTTCTCCCCGCGCGCGAGTCCGATTACGTCATTTGCTGTCCGGGTCGATGGACGCCCCTACGAAGAGTTCGTCAACCAGGCGCCGTCGAGCCTTGGGGGCGCCGCTGTCGGGAAGTTGACGCTGACCTTGCCGGAACGCGATTCCCGGATTCAGATCTTCGCTGGCAACAAGAGCGGCTTGTCCGATCCGGCCACCGTCAGTTTTCGCTGGCGCGCGCCACAAAAACCCCTGCCTCTTCCAGCCGTCACCGACACGAGGCCACGGCTCTACCTGCTGGGCGTGGGCGTGAGCCGCTATTCGAATCCGGGGTACAACCTGGCCTTTGCCGCCAAGGACGCGACCGATTTTGTGCAGACTCTGCTTGGGCAGAATGGCAAGATGTACCGCCAGGTTGACGTTAGGCTCCTCGTCGATGAGCGGGCGACGCGCGTGGCGATCCTCGAGGGTTTGCGTTGGCTGAAGAGCGTCACGACCCCCGAAGACGTCGGAATCCTGTATCTTGCGGGCCACGGACTCAATGACGTCGATGAGACGTATTACTTTCTTCCGCACGACGTCGATCTGGATCACCTCGGCAGCACGGCCGTTGGCGAGGAAGCCTTCCGCGATGCGTTGTCGACGATGCGCGGCAAGAGCCTCTTTTTTGTCGACACCTGCTATTCCGGGAAGGTGATCGGAGCGTTTTCGAACCTGGACCTCACGCGCATCTCCAACAAGCTGTCGAGCCCGGAGTACGGGATCATTGTTTTTTCCGGGAGTCACGGCAAGCAGGAGTCGATGGAAAGCGCGGCGTGGGGCAACGGAGCCTTTACGAAAGCGCTGGTCGACGGTTTGATCGGGCAAGCGGATTACCGCAACGAAGGTGTCGTGACCTACAAGGGTCTCGATTACTTTGTGTCCGACGCGGTCAAGAAGATCACTTCCGGGCTGCAGACCCCGGTGACGACCGTGCCGTTGGGACTCGGGGATTTTTCGCTCGCCAAAGTCTTGCGCGACGGGAAGTGAACGCCGAGAGGCGGCATGGTTGCATCGAGCCCGGTCCAGATCGTTGCCGGATGCAGTGCGCGTGAGACGGCAGGGAAATGTCTCCCTCGTCTGTCTTGAATGTAGAACCTGACGGGGAAACTTGATGGACGCTGTGATTCGCTCGGAATTTCGCCTGCGGGTTCTCCTGTCGGTCGGTGCATTGTGCAGCGTCATGTCGGCGACGCACCTTCAGGCGGCGGCATGTTCCGCGGCGGTGGACCCTGGATTTACAGGCGATCTGAACGCGACCTACACCGATGGCAGCGGCGGAGACGGCGGCGCCGGAGGCGATGGCGGCGGTGGCGCGGGCGCCGGCGCGGGCGAAGGCAAGGTTCTCGGCGGGTTGATGACGGTCATGCGACTGTCCGATGGCGTGACGCTGGGGTCCGCCGTGACGGACGGCGCGACGGGTTTGGTCACCATCAAACCCTGTTTCGGCGATCTCCCGTTTCTGGTCACGCTGACCGGGAATGCGGGCGCGAAGTACTTCGATGAGAGCACCAATCAATTGACGGATTTCGGTGCCGGAAACACACTGCATGCGCTCGTGGATACGCTGGATGAGAACATCGGCGTCTCGCCCCTCACGGAAGCCGGCTATCGATATGCGGTGAACAATTTCGTCCTGAATCCGCAGGACGTTCGCGCAGGACGTGTGCCGCTGGCCTCCACGGGAAGTGTCACGGGATTGACCCTGGCCCAGGTTACGTCCGCGAACAGCGTTGTGTTAGGCGAAATGAACCGCCTGCAAACGACCGGTTTGACGTTGCGAACGATCAAGACGCTTCCCACGCCGATCGACGCGTCGAGCGGCAACACCGTTCTGCCGAACAACCGGTATGGCGTTGCGGCCGTCATTCTCGGAGGCCTGGCGACCATGGGGGGAAATTACAACGCCGCAAGCCAGAGTCCCGCAATTCTCGCCGGCGAGCAGTTGGCGAGGGATTTGACCGACGGCAAGATCGATGGATTCGCGCTGGATGGTTCGCCGGCTGCGGTGCCCGGCGTACCGGTAAGTTACGACGTGGTGCGCCTGCCGATCGCCCTGAACGTCGGCACGAACGCGGTGTCGGAGCGGTTCGGTTCGACGACGACTTTTTCGCTGGCGACATCGGTCACCGAATTGACCGAGATGGGCGTTCTCACGGGGGTGCTGGTATGTCAGGCGGGAGCTGAAACGAGCACGCTTCTGAAGGATGGAAGCGTAAGCGTGTCCCGCACGGATTGCAGCGGCACGTCGGCGACGCAGCCCGGTTTTGCCACGCGCGTCAGAGCCATCGAGGGCAGCGGGCTGGGGCAAATTCCGAGGACGTTCATCGTCAAGGACGATGGTTCCCTTTGGGGGTGGGGACAGGCGCCATGTGGAATTCTCGGACCCGGCGAGGTCGCTGCAATTTACCATTCGGTACCGGTTCAAATCCCCGGAATTTCCAACGTCACGGACATCGCGCTCGGGAGCTGGTTCAATCTCGCCCGCGACAGCAGCGGCAACGTGTACTCGTGGGGCTTGAACTATGAAGCCGAATTGGGCATGGGTGTGGGTTCGGCCGCACCGGGCTCGCAGTCCTGCCAGAACGACTTCACCTCCGGCGACTTCAGGTTCGAAGCTGCCCTTCTGACGCCGACGCGCATTCCGACGCTGGCCAACATCGTATCGGTCGCCGCCGATTTTGTGACGGGATATGCGCTCGACCGGGATGGAAAACTCTTTCAGTGGGGTCTCATCCCTATCGGGTACAACCCCAACGCGCCGCCGCCCTACTACGGCGACTTTGGCATTCAGCCCGTGCCCGCGCAGGTCACCGGCCTTCCGAAAGTGGTGGCGATGGTCGTGTCGTTTTACGTCAAGATGGCACTGGCACCCGACGGCACCGTCTGGGGATGGGGTCCCAATACCGTCGGCAATTTCGGCGACGGCACTACGACGCCACATCTCACGCCCACACAGGTTCCAGGCTTGACGCGCGTCGTCGAAATCGGCGCCAACGGCGACAGTCCGTTCATTGCACTCCTGCAGGACGGAACGATCCGCTACTGGGGTGGGTGCTGTACCGGGGTCAAGACCCCGAAGGCGCCGATCGCAGGCAGCACGGCGTTTTACTCTGCTTTAAAGGGCTCTTTCGCGGGCACCCTTCCGCCGATTCGACACTTGAGGGGCAATGGAGGATCTGTGTTGCTGTATGGCGTCGATGGCTCGATATTTCGATTTCCGAAGAGCGATCTGGAGCAGGTATTTGTAGTGTTGGCGCCTGCGTCCGGCACGTCGACCGGCGCCGGCGGCAGCTTCGAGGGTTTGTGGTGGGGCGCGCCCGCAGGTTCGGAATCGGGCTGGGGAATCAATTTCGCGCACCAGAGCGACACGATCTTTGCGAGCTGGTTTACCTACGATCTCGCCGGAAAGGGGCTGTGGCTCGTCATGACCGCTCCCAAGATTGCGCCGAACACGTATTCGGGCGCGCTGTATTCAACGACCGGGCCTGCGTTCAACGCAGTGCCGTTCGATCCAATGCAGGTCGTGCCGACCCAGGTCGGCAGCGGCACGCTCACGTTTTCCGATGCCAACAACAGCAGCTTCGCCTACACGGTGAACGGAATCTCGCAAACCAAGGCGATCACCCGACAGGTCTTCGGCCCGCTGCCGAGTTGTGCCGCCGTCATTGGCAGCGTTGCCGCGGCCACCAATTATCAGGACCTGTGGTGGGCGACGCCGGCGGCTTCTGAGTCCGGCTGGGGAATCAACTTCACGCACCAGGGCGACACGATCTTTGCCACCTGGTTTACGTACGATCTGGACCACAGCCCGATGTGGCTGGTCGTGACCGCGCAGAAGGCCGGTCCCCGGGTTTACTCCGGGACGCTGTACCGCACGACCGGACCGGCGTTCAATGCGGTGCCGTTCGATCCGAAAAAGGTGAATTCGATCCCGGTGGGCACCGCCACCTTCAGTTTCAGCGATGGCAACAACGCGAGCTTCGCCTACACCGTGAACGGCGTCTCGCAATCCAAGGCGATCACCCGCGAGGTGTTTCAGAATCCCGGTACCGTGTGCCAGTAGGATACAGCACACATATCGTTCGGCCTAGCGCATTGCTCCGCGCGTATTCAGGAACACCGAATACAGCGACGTCGTGGCGCACATGAACAGGCGATTCAACTTCGGGCCGCCGAAGCACACGTTGGCCACGGCTTCGGGGACCAGGATCTTGCCGAGCAACGCGCCATCGCTCGCGTGGCAATGCGCGCCGTCGCCGGCTGAGAGCCACAGGTTGCCGTCCACGTCGACGCGAAAGCCGTCGTAGACGCCGACCGGACAGGTCGCGAACACTTCGCCGCCCGAGATCGAGCGACCGTCCGCCGACACCTTGAAGCGGCGCAGATGGTGCGGCCCGTCCGCGCGGTGCGTGATGCCGGTGTCGGCGATGTACAGGATCGATTCGTCCGGCGAGAACGCGAGGCCGTTGGGCTGCGCGAAATCCCAGGCCACGACGGTGACGCGGCCCGTTGCCGGATCGATGCGATAGACGTTGCAGGCGCCGATCTCGCTCGGCGTCGCGTCGCCTTCGTAGTCCGAGTCGATGCCGTAGCTCGGGTCGGTGAACCAGATGCTGCCGTCGCTCTTGACCACCACGTCGTTGGGCGAGTTGAGGCGCTTGCCGTCGTAACGATCGGCCAGCACCGTGCGCGTGCCGTCGACTTCGGTGCGCGACACCGAGCGGCTGCGGTGCTCGCAGGAGACGAGACGGCCTTCCCGGTCGACCGTGTGACCGTTGCTGTTCATCGAGGGCTGGCGGAACACCGAGACCGAGCCATCGGTCTCGTCCCAGCGCAGCATGCGATCGTTGGGAATGTCGGACCAGACGAGATAACGGCCCGCCGCGAACCATGCGGGTCCTTCGGCCCAGCGGCAGCCGGTGTAGAGCTTCTCCACGTGAATGTACGGCAGCGCCAGCTTGCGAAAGCGCGGGTCGACGGCTTCGAAGCTGGAGGTGAGTTCGAGGGGCATGGGAGGGCGCTCCGAAAGATGAGTGCGTCGAGCCTATTCCGAATGCTTCCGGCCGCGGCCGTAGATCAGCAACATGGCGATGATCACCACGCCGTAGATCACGTGGCGGCCGAATTCTTCCATCTGCATCACCGACAGGATCGATTGCAGCAGCGTGATCAGGATGACGCCGGCAACGGTGCCGATGTAGCTTCCGCGGCCGCCGAGGATCGAGGTGCCGCCCAGCACCACGGCGGCAATGGCTGGCAGAAGGTACGGGTCGCCCATCGCCTGGGCCGCCTTGCTGGCATAACCCGCGAGCAGCACGCCGCCGAAGGCCGAGAGCCCACCCGAGAGCGCGAATGCCGCCATCACGACGAGGCGCGTGCGCGCGCCGGAGAGATACGCCGCGCGCTCACGATTGCCAATCGCGTAGACGGCGCGGCCGAAGGTCGTGCGCGTCAGGAGGAAGACGGCGGCGACGCCGACCGCGGCCCACACGAGGAGCGAGTTCGGTATGCCGAGGACGCTTTGGCCGGTGGCGATGAAGCGCATCGCGGGGCTCGACGCGTCCTGCGGCGAAAAGCCCCCGGTGTGCACGACCATCAGCCCTTGCGCGACCGCGTTCACGGCCAGCGTGACGACCATCGACGGGATGCGCAGGAACGCGACGCCGACGCCGCTGACGATCCCGAGCGCAATGCCGCAACCGATGCCGAACGGAATCGCCAGGATTTCGCCGAGCGGACCCCAGCCGGCCGCCGCGGTCGCCATCATGCCGCCGACGGCGACGACCCACGGCACCGACAGGTCGATCTGGCCGAGCAGGATGACGATCATCATTCCGGTCGCGATGACGCCAAGGAACGACGCGACCTTCAGCTGCTGCAGTAGGTACCCCGGCGACAGGAAGCTCGACGAATAGAGGCTGCCGATCAACAGCACGAGCAGGATGCAGCCGAACGCCCAGGCGATGGCCGGGTCGATGCGCCGGCGCAGGCTGCCGAACGCATCGCGAACACCGTGAGCGAGGGCAGGCCGATCATCCATACAAGTCGAGCCGGTTTCGGATGCGCAGCAGGCGCAGCGAACCGAGGCAGATGGCCGCGAGCAGCACCATGCCCTGGAACAACGGCTGCCACAGCGGCTCGACGTTGAACACGAAGAGCAGGTCGCCGATGGTGCGGAACATCAGCGCGCCGAAGATTGCGCCGATCGCGCTACCCGAACCGCCGAACAGCGACACGCCACCCAGCACCACCGCGGCGATCGAATAGAGCGTGTACGTGCCGCCGTTGGCGGAGGAGGCTTCGCCCGAATAGGTGATGCACGTCAGGAACAGCCCCGCCACCGACGCGAGCAGGCCCGAGAGCGTATACGCGACGAACTTGGCGCGGCGGGTCGGCACGCCCGACATGTACGCCGCGACCTCGGACGAGCCCAGCGCAAAGGCCGCGCGGCCGATCGCGGAGCGCCGGTAGGGCAGCCATACGACCAGCACCAGCCCAAGCAGCAATGCAAGGCTCGCCGGCACGCCGCCGGGCAGCTGGCCGGTCAGCGCATCGGCCAGCGTAGCGTTGACGTCGCCGCCCGGAACGGGGCGCAGCGCGAGCGCCGCACCGTAATACACCGCGCCGGTGGCGATGGTCGTGACGATGGGCTGCAGACGGCCGAAGATCACGATGATTCCGTTGATCGCGCCGCACAGGCTGCCGACGAAGAGCACGCCGACGACGCCGAGCGCCGTCATCGGCCCCGAGCCGACGACGATGGTCGACGCCAGGCAATTGGCGAGCACCATCACCATGCCGACGGACAGGTCGATGCCGGAGGTGACGACGACGAGCGTCTGCGCGATGGCGACGATCGCGAGCAGCACGCCCTTGTTGGCGGCCGTCGTCGCGACGTTGGCGTTGAGTCCCGCCGGGTGATTGGCGGCGTAGATCGTGAACATCGCGACGAACGCGGCGAAGGCGAGGAGCGTTCCCTTATGCTCGCGCAGCCAGAAGGACCCGTCTCCGGTCATGGCTGTGCAACGTTCGTGGCGGCGGGGTGCGAGACCTCCGCGCCGATGTTCAACGCGCTGCTGACGAGCGCGCGCTCGTTGATCTCGGCGCCAACAAGCTCGCGTTTGACCGCGCCGTCGTACATCACGAGCACTCGGTCGCAGCAGCCGACGAGCTCGTCGTAGTCGGTCGAGTAAAAGAGGATCGCAGCCCCCGCGTCGGCCAGTTCGCGCAGCAGCTGGTAGATCTCCTGCTTGGTGCCGACGTCGATGCCGCGCGTCGGATCGTTCAGAAGCAGGATGCGCGGCGCGATCATCAGCCACTTGCCGAGGACGAGCTTCTGCTGGTTGCCGCCGGAAAGGGAGCCGGCCGGCAGGTCGGTGCCGTCGGTGCGGATGGCGAGGAGCTTCACGATCCGATCGACCGCCTTGCGTTCCGCAGCGGCGTCGACGACGCCGAGATGCGACAGCGTATCGAGCGCGGCGAAGGAGAGGTTGTCGCGGACCGACATGGGCAGCATCAGGCCCTCGGTCTTGCGATCTTCGGGGATCAGCGCCATGCCGATTTCCTTGCGCTTTGCAACGTGCGGAGCGGCGATGGTGACCGGCCGGCCGTCGATCAGCAACGCGCCCGTCGTGCCGCGCAGCACGCCGAAAAGAGCAAGCAGGAGCTCGCGCTGGCCCTGGCCGTCGAGTCCGCCGAGCCCGATCACCTCGCCCGCGTGCAATTTCAACGACACGTCGTTCAACCGCTCGGTCCAGCCGAGATGGCGCACCTCGAGCCGCGGCGGCGCATCGCTCGCCATACGCTCGGCACGCGCCGGAAACACCGCGTTGTATTCGCGGCCGATCATCAGCTCGACGATCTCGTTGTCGGTCTTGGTGCCGGCGGTGAAGCTCGCGACGCTGCGGCCGTTGCAGAACACCGTGCATTCATCGGCGAGTTCCGAGATCTCGTGCATCCGGTGCGAAATGTAGACGAGCGCGAGCCCGTCCGCGCGCAACCGTCGCAGCACACCGTAGATCTTCGTCACGTCGGCGGCGGTCAGCGCCGACGTGGCCTCGTCGAGGATCAGGATTCGCGGCTCGCGGGCCAGCGCCTTCGCGATCTCGACCATCTGCCGCCGCGACAGCGACAGATCCCTGACCAGCGCGCGCGGATGGATGTTGTCGGCGCCGGCGCGCGCGAGCGCCTCCTCGGCCATCCGGCGCTGCGCCCTGCGGTCGATCAAACCGAAACGCCGCGGCGGATTGCTGATCGCGATGTTGTCGGCCACCGAAAGATCCGGGATCAGCGACAATTCCTGGAAGATGCAGGCGATGCCGGCCGTCTGGGCGTCGGCCGGCGAGTCGAACGCGACCGGCTCGCCCTCGAGCAGCATGCGGCCTTCGTCGGGCGCGACCACCCCCGCCATGATCTTGATCAGCGTCGACTTGCCGGCGCCGTTCTCGCCCAGCACCGCATGGATGCGGCCGGCCTCGATCGTCAGGTCCGCGCCCGAGAGCGCGCGCACGCCGCCGTAGCGCTTCGAAACGCCGCGCATCGCGAACAGGGCCATGGCCGAGCGCGAGGGCGCGGGGTCTTCCGCCCCGGCCCCCGCGTCCAGTGTCACTTCACGTTCGCTTCGGTCTGCCCCATGATTTCCTGCGCGGTGAAGTTGATGCCGCAGGTCGGGAACGCGTTGCCGACGAAGAAATTGTCAGTCTGCGTCGGGTAGAAGTCCGAACCTTCCTTCATGTTCGGGTACTCGGCCTTCGCGAGTGGCAGTTTCACGGACTGCGGCACGACCTTGCCTTCGAGCGCCGCGATCGCGGTCTTGATCGCCACCGCGACCTGAGCCGGCCCGGTGCCGGCCGACGCGCACTTCAGCCCCTGCGCGCCGAACTTGCCGC
>JBDTLY010000059.1:0-12016 GCA_039934535.1 Casimicrobiaceae bacterium
CGATCTCCATCGGCGCCGCCAGCGCGCCGGCGCGCATCAGGAGCGCGATGTCGTTGGTCTCGCGCGCGCTCATCTGCCCGCTGATCTGGAACTTCGAGCCCAGCTCGTCGCGGATCTTGGGCGCGGTGATCAGTTCCGCCTTGCCCTTCTCGACCAGCAGGATCGCCATGCCCTTGTTGAGGTTCTCGCGCGAGATGTCCTTGATCACGCGCCCGCCGGCGGCGTCGAGCGTGACGCTGACGATCGGCTGGTTGTTGCGGCTGTCGAAGCCGGGCTGCGCGTCCTGGATGCGATCGCCCGTCAGCACGACCTGCCGCCGCACGACGCTCGGAATGCCGTTGCGGTCCTTGTAGAGCTCGCTGCCGATCGGGACGCTGCCGGCCAGCGCCGATTCGAGCGCCCCCACGTCCTCGTTCACCATGCGGATCTCGAGCGTCGCCGTGCGGCCGATGATGTCCTTCGCGCGGGCCGTGTCCTGCACGCCGGGCAGCTGCACCATCACCCGGTCGGAGCCCTGCTGCTGGACGATCGGCTCCTTGACCCCGAGCTCGTTGACGCGGTTGCGCAGGATCGTGATGTTCTGCAGCACCGCGCCGTCCTGGATGCGCTTCAGCGCCTCCGGCTTCAGCGACGCGACAAGGCGCGGCTCGCTGGCGTCCACTTCCTTCACGAGGAGGTCGGTGTACGTCTTTTCGATTTCGGCGCGCGCCCGCGTGCGCTCGGCGTTGTCCTTGAACCGGACCACGACATTATTTCCTTCGCGCGCGACGCCGCTGTACTGGAATTTGTTCGAGCGAAGCATCGAGCGGATATCCGCCGTGTAACGGTCGGTCGCCTTGTCGAGCGCCGCCTTCATGTCCACCTGCAGCAGGAAGTGCACGCCGCCGCGGAGGTCGAGGCCCAGGTACATCGGCAGCGCGCCGATCGAGGTGAGCCACTGCGGCGACGACGACAGCATGTTCAGCGCGACGATGTAGTCCTCGCCGAGCTTGGCCTGCAGCACGTCCTTCGCCTTCAATTGCACGTCGGGATCGGCGAGCCGGACCTTGATGCCGGTCGCATCGAGCGCGGCCCCGCGAACCTCGATCGACGCCGCCTTGAGCGCATCCTCGACCGTGCTCAGCACCGCGGCGTCGACCTTGGTCGTGGCTTTCGACGTGGACACCTGAACGGCGGGAACCTCGGGAAAGAAGTTCGGCACTGTGTAGAGGACGCCGATCAGCAGTGCGACGACGATCAGCGCGTATTTCCAGGGCGGGTAGCGATTCATATCAGAGCGTCTTGATCGTTCCCTTGGGCAGCACCTGCGCGACGGCCGCGCGCTGGACGTTCATTTCGACGCCGGTCGCGATTTCGAGGGTGGCGTATTGCTCGCCGAGCTTCGAAATGCGGCCGACGATGCCGCCCGCGGTCACGACCTCGTCCCCCTTCTGCAGGGCCGACAGCATCGCGCGCGTTTCCTTCGCCTTCTTCTGCTGCGGCCGGATCAGCAGGAAATAGAAAACGACAAAGATGGCGATCATCGGCAGGAACGAAATCAGGTCGCCGCCAAAGGGTCCGCCGGACGCGGCCTGCGCGTAGGCAGGGGTGATCAGGAAGTCGAGCAGCACGGGGTGTTCCTCCAAATTCGGTCGCGGACGGGGTTGTTGGCGGAAAGCCCGCTATTTTACCATGCCGCAAAAGTCCGCCTTTACGGTGCCGGCGCTCCCCCGCCGGGGTCCGGTGGGTCGCCATGGCCGCTGGCACGGTCGGCGGCGAACGTGGCCGCAAAGGCAGGCAGGCGATCCTCCTCGATGGCTGCGCGCAGGCCGGCCATCAACGCAAGGTAGTAGTAAAGGTTGTGGATCGTATTGAGCCGGGCGCCCAGGATCTCGTTGACCCGCTGCAGGTGATGCAGGTAGGCGCGCGAGAAATTGCGGCAGGTGTGGCACTCGCACGTCTCGTCCAGCGGCCGCGTGTCGCAGTGGTGCGCGGCGTTACGGATGCGGATGTCTCCGAAACGCGTGAAAAGATGGCCGTTGCGCGCGTTGCGCGTCGGCAGCACGCAATCGAACATGTCGACGCCGGCCGTAACGCCTGCGACGAGGTCCTCCGGTGTCCCCACGCCCATCAGGTACCGCGGGCTCGCCGTCGGCAGGCGCTGCGCGGTGTGGTCGAGCACGCGCAGCATGTCGTCCTTTGACTCGCCGACCGACAATCCGCCGATCGCGTAGCCATCGAAGCCGATCGCCTCGAGCCCGGCGAGCGACATGTCGCGCAGGTCCTCGTGCATTCCGCCCTGCACGATGCCGAAGAGCGCATTCGGATTAGAGTGCGCGTCGAACTCGGCGCGGCAGCGGCGAGCCCAGCGCAGCGACAGTTCCATCGACGTGGCGGTCTCGTCGCGCGTGGCCGGGTGCCCCGTGCATTCGTCGAACACCATGACCACGTCGGAGTCGAGCGCGCGCTGCACCTGCATCGAGATTTCCGGTGTCAGCAGCATCTTGTCGCCGTTGACGGGCGACGCGAACGTGACACCTTCCTCGCGCACCTTGCGCAGCGCGCCGAGGCTCCACACCTGGAAGCCGCCGGAATCGGTAAGGATCGGCCGTTGCCAGCCCATGAAGCGATGCAGGCCGCCATGCGCGGCGATGACGTCCACCCCTGGGCGCAGCCAGAGGTGGTACGTATTGCCGAGGACGATCTGTGCGCCGATTTCCTCCAACTCGCGCGGCGTCATCGCCTTGACCGTGCCGTAGGTGCCGACGGGCATGAACACGGGCGTCTCGACGTCGCCGTGCGCGAGCGAGAGCCGGCCGCGGCGGGCGCGACCCGACGTCGCGAGCAAGGTGAATTTCATCGGCCGGATTGTAGCCCGGCGTCGCGCTCGAGCAGCATCGCATCGCCGTAGCTGAAAAAACGGTAGCGCTTTGCGATCGCGTGCGCGTAGGCGGCGCGGATTGTCTCGACGCCCGCAAACGCCGACACCAGCATCAGCAGCGTCGACTTCGGCAGGTGGAAATTGGTGAGCAGCCGGTCGACGGTACGAAACGTGTAACCCGGCATGATGAAGATGCGCGTTTCGCCTTCGCCAGCGGTCACGAGGCCGTCGGGAGACGCGGCGGATTCGAGCGCGCGCACCGATGTCGTCCCGACTGCGAGGACGCGGCCGCCGCGGGCGCGGGTGGCGTCGACTGCCGCCGCCGTGGCCGCGGGAACCCGATACCACTCCGAATGCATGACGTGCGCTGAGAGATCCTCCGTCGTGACAGGCGCGAACGTTCCCGCGCCGACATGCAGCGTGACCCAGGCGACGGCGACACCTTTCGCTTCGAGTGTGGCGATGAGCGCCGCATCGAAATGGAGACCGGCGGTTGGCGCGGCGACAGCGCCCGGCTGCCGCGCGAAGACGGTCTGGTAGCGCGATTCGTCGTCTGCTCCGGCTGCGCGCGCGATGTACGGCGGGAGCGGCACGGCTCCATGCCGGTCGAGATAGTCCAGGAACGAATCGCCACCCTCGAGACGCAATTCGAAAAAGCGGTCAGGGCGGTCGATAACGGTTGCGCGTGCGCCGCCCGGGAGCGCAAGCTCGCCGCCGATCTTCGGCGGGTGGCTCACGCGGAGCTGGAAAAGCGCGCGATCATGGCCGAGCAGGCGCTCCAGCATCAGCTCGACCTTGCCGCCCGTCGACTTGACCGCCGCGAGCCGCGACTTGATGACGCGCGTGTCGTTGAAGACGAGCAGATCGCCGGGTGCGACGAGCCGCGGAAGCTCGGTGAATGCGAGATCTTCCTGTGCCGCGCCGTCCACATGAAGCAGGCGGCTTCCCGTGCGCTCGGACGAAGGCACCTGCGCGATCAGCTCGCGCGGCAGGTCGTAGTCGAAGTCGGAGAGGCGGAGGGGACGCGTGGCCTCCGTGTCGATTCCGCTACTCAATCCTCGTCACGCCTTTGTGCAGTGACGTCGCGCCATAGGCCGACAGCAGATTTCCAAGCGGGCCAGGGATTGCACCGTTGTAATAGCTGTTCGCCATGAACCCGATCATCGGCAAGCCGTAGTAGGTAACGGGCGGGGAATCGGTGGACACGAGCTTGTGAGCAAGTGATGCCGCCGCGTTGGGAAGGGGCCCCAATCGCATCCACCCATTCTGCTTCGCGGTGCCGTAAACAACGCTCGAACTGGACGCAAAGACGTTGGAGCTAGATGAGTAGGTCAAGTCGAATGCAACGACATTTGCGGTCCACGGTAGCGAGAAGGGAAGATGCCCAGGAGGGACCCCCGGACAGCCGAGCGGTAGCGCAGGACCGAACCCCTCCCGATCGAATTCAATCGTCACCCCCTGCGTCGGACTATTACACGGAATTAAATGGATATCGAACGAATCCGGCGCGCCCCCCTTGTTGAAGCTCGATTCGAATGGCGCGGGCGGAGGTGCAAAGGCGCCCGTCACGCTGACGTAGTTCGGCTTGGTCGGCATCGTCACGATCCAGTCCGTTTGTGAGCCCGTTCCCGGATCGAGCACGAAGAAATTCAACAGCTGATCCTGCATGAGGACCGCGCTCACCGGATCGGCGGGGCGGGCACCCTTGGCGACGTCCCACGACGATTGCCGCAGGACAGCGCCATCGAATATGCGGCTCAACTTCGGATTGACATCGTCGAGCGTCGGCGTCGCCGCCGTCGGCCGGGACCAAAGCGCGACCCGCGTGAAGTCGTCGAGGGCCGTCGCGTCATAAGAGTAGAGCGTGCCCGCGAAGACGTTGATGAGGAATCCGCTGCCCATGAGCCCGCCGGTCGGCGGTCCGATTTTCGAGACGTCGTCCAGCGCGACAGCGACCGCGGTCGGGCAATCAGGTACGACGCCGGACATCGTTCGATCCGGCTTCAGCGCCGCGAGTACCGTTGCGTCCTTGACCACGCCCAGCTCGAATATTTCGATGTAGCCCTCGCCGGTGCGCGCCAGCGATGGATCCTCGAAATCAGAATTGAGCCCCGAGTACGAAAGATTATTGAACGGGAGCGTGTACGGAGCACCAACGGCAACCGCGAACGGAGGATCCACGCAGGATTGGTCGTACCAGAGCAGTTCGGCGCCCGTCGACGCTGGGTCGGGAACGACGGCCGCGGCAAACGAATCGTTGGGCACCAGATACACGTTGACGGATTGCACGGGCCGCCCGTTCTTACTCTCGCGGAATCGAACTCGGATGACTTTGGTATCCGCGGCGGTATTGGTGACGATGAAAAGCGAATTGTAGGGGCCGTCGCGGGTCGTGCGTATCGTGTAGTACGAATACAGCAGCACTTGGCCCAGTCCATGCTGCGACACTTGCACCGCCGACGCCATCGGGGCAATCACCAAAATCAGGGCAACGACGAGCGCGCGGCCCAATGCGGCCGGAAATACGTCTTCCCTGTTTGAAGCCCACGCATTCGACATCGGTGCTCCTCAGCCAATCCGTGCGACGGACGAATCGCTCTCCATGTTGCATGCGAATGGGCGCGTTGTCTGCATGTCGTCGTTCGGAGACAGGAGACCCAACCCGCGGTTGACAGGGTCTCTGCTGTCAATTGCAGAAAGGGGTCTTTGTCGATTTCAACAAGGGAGGTCCGTCATGCAATCCTGCGGACACACGGGGAAGCATCACCCCGAATCCATTGCACGAAGCGGCGCTGCGGGCGTGTTTATTGGTGCCCAGGGAGGGAATCGAACCCTCATGGCCTTGCGACCGGCAGATTTTGAGTCTGCTGCGTATACCAGTTCCGCCACCTGGGCCTGCTGCCTGAACCGCCGCGTTGCCGCGCACGGGCAAAGACGGCATTATCGCGGATTCCCGCGCGGGTGCGAAGCACGACCCTGATTGCACCCCGCGGCAAGAACTTTCGCCATTCGAGCCGATGACCGCCGTCCGCAACGTGCTGTTCGTGATGTGCGACCAGCTGCGTCGCGATTTCGTCTCATGCTACGGCGACTCGCGGGTCGAGACGCCGAACATCGACCGGCTCGCTGCCAGCGGCGTGCGCTTCGACAACGCGTTCGTGCAGGCGGGCGTGTGCGGCCCCGCGCGGATGTCGTACTACACGGGGCGCTACGTGAACTCGCACGGCGCGACGTGGAATCGTGTGCCGCTGTCGTCGGCCGAATGGACGCTCGGCGACTACCTCCGCGCAGGGGGCCGCACGGCGGCGCTCGCCGGCAAGACGCACGTGCTGCCCGACACGCAGGCGCTGAAGCGCTTCGGCATCGAGGTCGAATCGGAGCGCGGCGCGCTGCTGCGCGAAGGCGGCTTTCTCGTCGTCGACCGCTTCGACGGCCACACGCCGCCAGGCACGGAATCGGGCTACGCGGACTTTCTGCGCACCAGAGGCTACGAGAGCGCCGACCCGTGGTCCGATTTCGTGATCAGTGCGCTCGACGGCGGCCGCGTGGTGTCAGGCTGGAACATGCGCAACGCGCACCTGCCTTCGCGGGTCGAAGAGGCCCATTCCGAGACCGCGTACATGACGGATCTCGCGCTCGACTGGATTCGCGCGCAGGCGTCGACACCGTGGGTGCTGCACCTGTCGTACGTCAAGCCGCACTGGCCGTACCTCGCGCCGGCCCCGTTCCACAAGTTGTATCGGCGGAAGGACGTCGGTCCCATCCTGCACGGACCGCAGGACGGCACCGCCGACGAACACCCGGTCGTGCGCGCCTATCGCGAGCACGACGAATGCGTGAGCTTCGCGCGCGAGGACGTCGTGCGCCACGTGCGGCCCGCGTACATGGGCCTGATCGCGCAGGTCGATTACCACCTCGGGCGGGTGCTCGATGTGCTCGAGTCGATGGGGCGGCTGCGCGACACGCTGATCGTCTTTACGTCGGATCACGGCGAATTCTCGGGCGACCGCGGTTTGGGAGAAAAAGAGCTCCTTTACGACGAGGTCGTCCGCGTGCCGATGATCGTGATGGACCCCGATCCGCGCGCCGACGCGACGCGCGGCAAGGCGGACGCGCGCTTCGTCGAAGGCATCGACGTCGTGCCGACGATCGTCGAGGCGCTGGGCATTCCCGGCTCGCCGCACCGCGTCGAGGGCCGCTCGCTGCTGCCGCTGCTGCGCGGCGAATCTCCGACCCCGTGGCGCGATGCCGTGTTTTCGGAACTCGATTACAGCTTCCGCCGCGCGCGCCGCGTGCTAGGCAGGGGCGTGCGCGAATGCCGCGCGTACATGGTGCGCGCCGCGGACTGGAAGTACATCCATTGGGAAGGCTTCCGGGCGCAACTCTTCGACCTCGCCGCCGATCCGCGCGAGCAGATCGACCTCGGCGCCGATCCGCGGTTCGAGGCGATTCGCGCGCGGATGCGCGAGCGGCTCTTCGACTGGCTCGCCGCAAGCAAGCGGCGAACGACGGTCGACGATGCGCTGGTGGAGGCGCGCACCGACACCCATCGCGCGCATGGTGTGCACATCGGCATCTGGTGAGGGCATCCGCATCCGTTTCATGGGCCCGACACACGGCATCGGGTATGCTTGCGCGAATTGATTCCGTCATCCCCGCGCAGGCGGGGATCCAGTGTCGTTTGTCTGAAGTCGCTGGGTTCCCGCTCAGTAATCTGAATGAGCGGGGATGACGTGCCAAATAAGTAATTCCAAGGAGACGGTGATGGGCGCAGGCACGACACCGGGCGAAAGCGAGCGGCTGCAGGAGGTGCTGGCGCTCGTCACGGCGAAAGTCGCGGCCGCCGACCGCGCGACGATCGAGGATCTCGTTCGGCGCTATTACGGCCAGGTCGACCCCGAAGACCTCGACGAACGGGCGCCCGCGGACCTGTACGGCGCGGCGATGTCGCACTGGAGTTTTGCGCGGAAGCGCGACGCCGGGCGCGCGAAGGTCCGCGTGTTCAATCCGACCATCGAAGAGCACGGCTGGCAGTCGACGCACACCATCATCGAGATCGTCAACGACGACATGCCGTTCCTCGTCGATTCGGTGACGATGGAGGCGAATCGCCACGGCCTCACGCTGCACCTCATCACGCATCCGCTGCTCTCGCTCGTGCGCGACGCCGGCGGCACGCTGACCGGCCTCGCGCCGGACGGCAAGGAAGCCAAACGTGAATCGTTCATCCACGTCGAAGTCGACCGCACTACCGATCCGGCGCTCCTCGAAGCGCTCGCCGCCGACATCGCGCGCGTACTGGGCGACGTGCGGATGGCGGTCGAGGACTGGAAGAAAATGCAGGACAAGATGCTCGCCATCATCGGCGAGCTCGACGTGCACCCGCCGCCGATTCCCGCGGACGAGCTCGAGGAAGGCGAGGCGTTCCTGAGCTGGCTCGCCGACAATCACTTCACGCTGCTGGGCTATCGCTGCCACGATCTCGTCACCGTCGACGGTGCGGACGCGCTGCGCATCGTCGCGGATTCGAGCCTCGGCCTCCTGCGCGAAACCGGCGGGCGCGACGTCGCGGCGAGCTTCGCCAAGCTGCCGCCGGAACAGCGCGAATTCGCGCGGCTCCCTGAGCTTCTCATCATCACGAAATCGAATTCACGCTCGACGGTGCATCGCCCGGGCTATCTCGATTACGTTGGAATCAAGCGGTTCGACGCAAAGGGCGAGGTCTGCGGCGAGCATCGCTTCCTCGGTCTCTACACGTCGACCGCGTACAGCGCGAAGCCGGAGGACATCCCGCTTCTGCGACGCAAGGTCGCGACCGTCGTCGCGCGCGCGGGCCTCGCGCCCGGCAGCCACGCCGGCAAGGCGCTCATCAACATCCTCGAGACCTACCCGCGCGACGAGCTCCTGCAGACGAGCGACCTCGACCTTTTCGCGACGGCGATGGGCATCCTGCACCTCGGCGAGCGGCAGCGCTTTCGCCTCTTCGTGCGCCGCGATCCGTTCGGGCGCTTCCTGTCGTGCCTTATCTTCGCGCCGCGCGAGAACTACTCGACCGAGCTGCGCCAGAAGTGGCAGGAAATCCTCATGCAGGCGTTCAACGGGACGGGCGCGGAATTCAACATGCATCTGTCGGAGTCGGCGCTCGTGCGGAGCCTCATCACCGTGCGCACGACCCCAGGCACCGTGCCGGCGTTCGACGTGCGCGGGCTCGAGATGCGCCTCGCCGCCGCTTCGCGGAAGTGGGAAGACGACCTGCGCGACGCGCTGATCGAAGCGCAGGGCGAAGCCCGCGGCAGCGAGCTTTTCCGGCAATTCGGGAGCGCCTTTCCCGCTGGTTATCGGGAGGATTTCGCGGCGCGCTCCGCGGTGCCCGACATCGCGCTGATGGCGCCGCTCACGGAGGCATCGCCGCTTGCGCTGTCGCTCTATCGTCCGCTGGAGGCTGCGCCCGGCGTGCTGCGCTTCAAGCTCTTCCATCGCGGCGCGCCGGTGCCGCTGTCCGATGGCCTGCCGATGCTGGAGCGCATGGGGCAGAAGGTGATGGACGAACGTCCGCACAGGATCGCGCCGCGCGCCGCGCCGCCGGTGTGGATGCACGATTTCGGGATGCAGTCCGCGGTCGCCGATGCGGAAGTCGAGATCGATGCCCTGCATGCGGTATTCGAGGACGCATTCGCGCGCATCTTCCGCGGCCAGGTCGAGAACGACGATTTCAACCGGCTGGTCGTCGCGGCGCGCCTGCCGGCGGAGGAAATCGTCGTGTTGCGCGCGTACGCCAAATACATGCGCCAGATCGGGTTTCCGTTGTCGCAGGCGTTCATTGAATCCACGCTCGCCGCGCATGCGGACATCGCGCGCATGCTGGTCGCGCTTTTCAAGCTGCGGTTCGACCCCGCGCTGCCGGACGCCGCGCAGTCGCACGCGATCGGAAAGATCCAGGAAATCGACCACGCGTTCGACGGCGTCGAGAACCTGTCCGAGGACCGCGTGCTGCGCCTCTACCTCATGCTGATCCTCGCGACGATGCGCACCAACTTCTGGCGCCGCGACCGTGCCGAAAGACCGCGGAGCTACCTGTCATTCAAGTTCGACCCCGCGAAAGTGCCCGGCTTGCCCGAGCCCAAGCCGAAGTTCGAAATCTTCGTCTACTCGACGCGATTCGAGGGCGTGCACATGCGTTTCGGCAAGGTCGCGCGCGGCGGCCTGCGCTGGTCGGACCGGCCCGAGGATTTCCGCACGGAGGTGCTCGGCCTCGTCAAGGCGCAGCAGGTCAAGAACGTCGTGATCGTTCCGGTGGGATCGAAGGGTGGCTTCGTGCTGAAGAAGGCGCCGCCGTCGTCGGATCGCGACGCGTTCATGAAGGAAGGCATCGCCTGCTACCAGGATTACCTGCGCGGGCTGCTTGACCTCACGGACAATCGCGTCGGCGAAGCGGTCGTCCCGCCGCCGCAAGTCAAGCGCCACGATCCCGACGATCCGTACCTGGTCGTCGCCGCGGACAAGGGCACCGCGACGTTCTCCGATTACGCGAACGCGATCAGCAAGGAATACGGCTTCTGGTTGGGCGACGCGTTCGCGTCCGGCGGCTCGGTGGGCTACGACCACAAGGCGATGGGCATCACGGCGCGCGGCGCGTGGGAATCGACGAAGCGGCATTTCCGCGAAATGGGCGTCGATACGCAGACGACCAATTTCCGGGTCGCCGGCATCGGCGACATGTCGGGCGACGTGTTCGGCAACGGCATGCTTCTGTCCCGGCACATCTGCCTCGTCGCGGCATTCGACCACCGCCACATCTTCCTCGATCCGGAACCAAATCCGGAGGCGAGCTTTGTCGAGCGTGACCGGCTGTTCCGCCTGCCGCGCTCGTCGTGGGCCGATTACGACGCGAAGCTGCTGTCGGCCGGCGGCGGCATCCATCCGCGCAGTGCGAAGTCAATCGCGCTCACGCCGCAGGTCAAGGCAGCGCTCTCGATGGTGGCCGACTCGCTGACGCCCAACGAGCTCGTCAACGCGATCCTCAAGGCGCCGGTCGACTTGATCTACAACGGCGGCATCGGTACCTACGTCAAGGCAACCGCGGAGTCGCATGCGCAGGTCGGCGACCGCGCGAACGATGTGCTGCGCGTCAACGGCAGCGAGTTGAAGTGCAAGGTGTTCGTCGAGGGCGGCAACCTCGGGTGCACGCAGCTCGGCCGGGTCGAGTACGCGAGCGGCGGCGGCCGCATCTACACCGACGCGATCGACAACTCGGCGGGGGTGGACACTTCCGACCACGAGGTCAACATCAAGATCCTGCTCGGCATGGCCATTGCCGAGGGCGAGCTCACCGAAAAGCAGCGCAACACGCAGCTCGCCGAGATGACCGACGACGTGGCGGCGCTCGTGCTGCGCGACAACTATTTCCAGACGCAGCTGATCAGCGTGACCGGCCGCATCGCGCCGTCCTTGCTCGATGCACAGGGCCGCTTTATGCAGTTCCTGGAAAAGGCCGGGCAGCTCAACCGCGCCATCGAATTCCTGCCGGACGACGCGGCGCTCGTGGCGCGCCGGGCGAAAGGGCAGGGGCTCGCGAGCCCCGAGCGCGCGGTGCTGCTCGCGTACGGCAAGATGTGGCTCTACGACGAGCTGCTGGCCTCCACGCTGCCCGACGATCCATGGATCGAGACCGCGCTCACGCGCTACTTCCCGCCCGCGCTGGGAGAGAAATTCGCCGCCTACATGCCGCGTCATGCGCTCCGGCGCGAGATCATCGCGACGCATGTGACCAACAGCATGGTCAACCGCGTGGGCAGCACCTTTGTGCACCGGCTGTCGGAAACGACCGGCACGCGCCCGCACGAGGTCGTGCGCGCGTACCTGCTCGCGCGGGAGATCTTCGGGTTCGTTCCGCTCTGGCAGGCGATCGAGGCGCTGGACAACACGGTCGACGACGCGGTCCAGTCGACGATGCTGATCGACACGAGCCGGCAGCTCGAGCGCGGCACGACCTGGTTCCTGCGTTCGCGCCGCCTGACCGAGGATATGGCCGCGACGATCGCGCACTTCACGCCGCGGGTCGAGGCTCTGTCGACCCGGCTGCCGGACCTGCTCGATGCCGCGGACCGGGCCCGCGTGGCGGCGGCGGTCGCCGCCTGCACGGCGCAGGGGGTGCCG
>JBDTLY010000060.1:0-11786 GCA_039934535.1 Casimicrobiaceae bacterium
GCGAACACAGCGCGCTGGGGCGCATTGGAACGTCGCTCAAAGGTCTCGGCACCGAAGTCACGCCCATCCAGCAGGAGACGCGCCGCATCGGGCAGCGCGTCGCGGCCGTCGGCCTCGCGCTCGCGGCGGGACTCGCGTTCGCCTACGGATACACGTCGGGTGATTGGCTCCACGGTCTCCTCGCCGGGCTCACGCTCGCAATGGCGGTGCTGCCGGAGGAATTGCCGGTCGTGCTGACGCTCTTCCTCAGCCTCGCGGCGTGGCGACTTTCGCGCGAAAAGGTGCTGGCACGCAGCGTTCCGGCCGTCGAGCTGCTCGGCGCGACCACCGTGCTCTGCGTCGACAAGACCGGGACGCTGACGGCAAATCGCATGTCGGTGCGCCGGCTGTGGTCCGGATCGGCAACCTTCGACAGCGTGGAGGCCGGATCGTCGCCACTGCCGGAAGCGCTTCATCCGGTGCTCGAGTTCGCGGTGCTCGCGAGTCACCGGCGGGCCTTCGATCCGATGGAGTCGGCCATTGGGGACTCGGGGCGGCAGCGCCTCGCCGACACCGAGCACCTTCACGGCGACTGGACGCTGGTCGATGACTATCCGTTGTCGCGCGAGATGCTCGCAATGTCGCGCGTCTGGCAATCGCCCGACCGGGCCGAGCGCGTGATCGCCGCCAAGGGCGCGCCGGAGGCCATCGTCGACTTGTGCCATCTCGACGCGGCGCGCCATGTGGCGATCGCCTCACAGGTGGCTATGATGGCCGACGACGGCCTGCGCGTGCTCGGCGTCGCGCGTTCGGCGTTCGATGCCAAAGTGCTGCCCGGCAACCAGCACGATTTCGAGTTCGAGTTCCTCGGGCTCGTCGGACTCGAGGATCCCGTGCGTCCCGACGTGCCGCAGGCCATCGCCGATTGCCGCACGGCGGGCATCCGCGTGGTGATGATCACCGGCGATCACCCCGTCACCGCGATCGCCGTGGCGCGACAGGCGGGCTTCGGCGCGCACGGCAGGGTCATGACGGGGACGGAGCTCGCAACGCTCGGCGACGACGAGCTGCGCGCGCGCCTCGCGGACACGCAGATCTTCTGCCGGGTGCAACCCGATCAGAAATTGCGCCTCGTGCAGGCGTTCCAGTCCCGCGGCGACGTTGTCGCGATGACCGGCGACGGCGTGAACGACGCCCCCGCGCTGAAGGCAGCCGACATCGGCGTGGCGATGGGCGCCCGCGGCACCGACGTCGCGCGCGAGGCCGCGGCGCTGGTGCTGCTGAACGACGACTTCGCGTCGCTCGTCACCGCCGTGCGTTACGGGCGCCGCGCGTTCGCCAACCTGCGCAAGGCCATTGTCTTCGTCGTTGCGGTGCACGTGCCGATCGTCGGGCTGTCGATCCTTCCGGTCGCGCTCGGCTGGCCGCTGCTGCTGATGCCGGTGCACATCCTGTTCCTTCAGCTCATTATTGACCCTGCGTGCTCGGTGGTCTTCGAAGCCGAGCCGCTCGAACCCGGCGCGATGACGGCGCCGCCGCGCCGGCCGGACGCCAGGCTGTTCGATTCCACGGTGCTCGTGCGCGGCCTTTGGCAGGGGGCCGGGCTGCTGGCGATCCTGCTCGCGGTGTATCCGATCGTGCGTGCCGTCTCCGAGTCGGATGACATGGCGCGCGCCGTGACGTTCACGGTGCTCGTGCTCTCGAATCTCGGCCTGATCCATGCGAACAGGTCCTGGATCCATGGGCCGGGGCGCGGTTCCATTGCGTCGAATCGCGCCTTCGTGTGGATCTCTTTGGGCACGGTCGCCTTGCTCGCCTGCGTGCTCGGCATCCCCGCGATCGGCACGCTGTTCGCGTTCGCCGTGCCCACTGCAACCCTGTTGCTGGCAGGGGCGGGCGCGTCGATGCTGAGCCTGCTCTGGTTCGAGGGCGTAAAATGGGGACTCGGCCGCCGCCGGCAAACGGTCCGGTGAACGGCATGTCGGCCGTGCATCGGCCGCTTTGCGACACCTCCGATGTCTACCTTCAAATTCGTTGCGATACTGACTGCCCTGCTTGCAGCGGCGATGTCTCTCGACGCGCGCGCCGACAGGCGCACGGTGTGCACGATCACCGTCAACTCGCCCGATGAACGGGAGATGTTCCGGCGCAGCCTGCCCGACGACGATTTTCAGTTCGTCGAGCTGGTCGAGCGCGGCCGCCCCGACTGGCTCGCATCGGCCTGCCGGCAGGGGATCAAGTGCGACGTCCTTCTCATCTCGGGCCATTTCGATTCGGGAACGGAGTTCTATTCGGATCGGGTGGACGCGCGCGAGTTTCTGCCGGTGTCGGAAATGGAGCGCGTCTCGTGCAGCGACTCCTGCCCCGGGCTGTTTTCGCAGCTGAAGGAGGTCTACCTCTTCGGCTGCAATACGTTGAATGCGGCGACGCTCGAGAGCACGGCGGCGGAAATCGCGCGCAGCCTGGTGCGTTCCGGGCACTCGCATGCCGATGCCGAGCGCCTGGCGCAGGTGCTGAACGATCGCCATGTCGAGAGCAACCGCGACGGCATGCGCCGGATTTTTCCCAACGTGCCGGTGATCTACGGCTTCTCCGGCCAGGCGCCGCTCGGGCCGGTAGCCGCGACGCATCTGGACCGCTACTTCCAGGCGACGTCCGCCGCCGAGGTCGGCAGCGGGCGCACGAGTCCGGCGCTTCTCGGCTACTTTGGCGCGCACTCGATGACGGTGACGAGCGGGCTCGGCGACGCGGATTCGCGCGCGGGCTACCGCCAGGAAGTCTGCCGGTTCGTCGACGATCGGCTCCCGACCGCGCAAAAGCTTCGCTTCATTCACGAGCTGCTCGGCCGCGAGATGGCGGAAGTGCGCATGTTCTTCGAGCGCGTCGAGCGATTCCTCGCCGCCATGCCGGAGGCCGAGCGGAGGATGCCGCCGGTTGCGGAGGCGCTAAGCGAGATCGAGCGCGACCATCCTGCCCGCGAAAGGTACCTGGCATTTGCGCGCGATGTCGACCGGCCGCCGGTCCGCGTTCGAATGTTGCACGTCGCGGGCACGCTGGGCTGGCTTTCGCCGGCGGACGAGCGCGCGGAAACCGTGCGCATGATCGGCGACCGGCTCGCGAGCCGTGCGCTAGATTCCGCCGATGTGGACCTCATCTGCTCGCTGAATCCGAACGGCGCGCTCGATGTGGACACGACGCAATTCAAGCTGTCGGTGCTGCAGGCGGGCGACGTCGCGCATTCGGCGGTCCTCGCCTGCCTGGGAAATGGCGCGAGCCGCGCACGCGTGTTGCAGGCGCTCGTGGGCCGCGACGAGCGGGAACTCGGGATCGCGCAGGTGTACCTGCGCCATCGTCCGCTCGCCGATCCCGGCGAGCTGCGGATGGTTGCCAGGGGAATCGCGCGGATGACCGTGCCCGACGCGCAGGTGCGGGCGCTCGACACGCTGTCCCGCCAGTATGTCTCCGATCGCGAAAGCCTGGCGGCGCTGACGGGATACTTTCCGCGCGCGCGGTCCGTGAACGTCCAGCGCGCCATCGCGGGGGTCCTGATCCGTGCCGACTATCGGTCGATCGCGAAGCCCGAGCTGGTGCTCATGCTGCGCCAGCATCGGATCAAGTCGCCCGACGGACAGGACCTCATCGACGTCCTCATTCGCCGATTGCAGGCGTAGCCCCGAGTGTGAGCGCCAGCGCACCGACAGCGCGAAACGCATGAATTATCGTTGGCGCGTCCTCACCCGGAGCGCGCCGTGCTGGTCCCGCATCTTCGATTCACCCCGACGTCGGCGAATCTTGTCCTGAGTGCCGCGCTCCTGGCGCTGACCTGGGTCGCCGACGCTCGCGCCGATCCGGCGACGGTCTGCACGATAACGGTCAATTCGGCCGACGAAAAGGAAACGATCCGGCGAAGCCTGCCCGAAGGGAAATATCGGTTCGTCGAATTGGTGGAGAAGGGGCGCGCCGATTGGCTCGCTTCCGCGTGCCGGCAGGGGATCAAGTGCGACGTCGTCGTGATCTCCGGCCATTTCGACGGCGTCAGCGCGTTCTATTCGGATGCCGTCGCGACCCGCGAGTTCCTTCCGGTCGCGGAGATGGAGCGGGCGTCGTGCAGCGACTCGTGCCCGGGGCTGTTCTCGCAGCTGAAGGAGGTCTACCTCTTCGGCTGCAACACGCTCAATGCGGAAGCCGTCAACGGCACCTCGACCGAAATTTCGCGAATGCTGAAGGACGCCGGGCGTTCGCGGGCCGACGCCGACCGGTTGATGCGCGTCATGACCGCGCGTCACGGCGAGAGCAGCCGCGACCGGATGCGCGGAATCTTTGCCAACGTTCCGGTGATCTACGGCTTTTCGTCGGTCGCGCCGCTCGGCCCCACGGCGGCGAACCTGCTGAGCCGTCACTTCCAGTCGGCCTCGCGCAACGACTTCGGCACCGGCCGCGCGAGTCCCGGGCTGCTCAACCACTTTGCCGCCCACTCGATGACCGTCGCCAGCGGATTGCGCGACTCCGATCCGCAGGCGGCCTACCGGCGGCAGGCGTGCCAATTCGTCGACGACCGGCTGCCGGCGGCCAACAAGCTCGCCTTCATCCATGGCCTGCTGCGCGGCAACATCGCCGAAGTGCACCTGTTCTTCGATCGCATCGAGCAATACTTCGCGTCGTTGAGCGACGCCGAGCGGCAGACGCCGGCGTTTGAATTGACGCATGACGGGATCGTGGCCGACGGGGCGGCCCGGGACCGCTATCTCGCCTTTGCGCGCAACGCCGAAGAGCCGAGGCTGCGCGCGCGCATGATCGAGCTCGCCGGCACGCTGGGCTGGCTGTCCGCCGACGCGCAGCAGGTCGAGTTGTCGCAGATGATCGGCGAGCGGCTCGCAAGCGCGTCGATGAGCGGCGCGGACGTGGACCTGATCTGCGCGCTGAACAAGGACCACGCGCTCGACGAGGAGTTGTCAGGGCTGCAGTTGACAAAGCCGCGGGCCGACGGCGTGCCGCAGGCGGCGGCGCTCGCCTGCCTCGGCAGCGACGAGGGGCGCGCCCGGGTTCTGCAGGCGCTGGCAGGTTCGAACGAGAACGACGTCCGGATCGCGCAGGTCTACCTGCGGCATCGGCCGATCGTTGACGTTGCCGAGCTGCGCGAGCTGGCGGTTGCGATCGGTCAGATGACCGGATCGGAGTCTCAGGTGCGCGCACTCGACACGCTCGCGCAACAGCGCGTTTCCGACCCGGAAAGCCTCGACGAAGTCGCGCGGCTGTACCCGCTCGCGAAATCGGTGAACGTGCAACGGGCCATCGCGGGCATCCTGATTCGCTCCGACTACGATGCCCTCGCGAAGCCCGAGCTCGCCCGGTTCCTGCGCGAGCATCGGCTGAAATCGCTCGACGGCAACGACGTCATCGACACGCTGATCCGTCGCCTGGACGCCGCCTGAGAACGCGCGCGGCAGCGCGCTAAACGCTGCCTTGCTTGTCGGTCCGCTGGGTGGCGATGGCTTCCAGCACGGCGTGGGGATCCGTCGGCTTCTGCATCTCCACGACTTCCTGGTCGTGCCGGTTGGCAACGCCTGGCCAGTCGCGCCGCAGTTCTTCCAGCAACTGGATGATCTTGGTGGATTTCTGCTCGGTCAGAAGGTTGACCTGCAGATCGAGGTGCGCGTGCTGCTCGGCCAATCGTGCCAGCCGGCTTTGCCGGATCAGCACCGCGGTGCCGACGAGCAATCCAAGGAGCGCGACGATTCCCTGCAGCCAGAAGAACGGCGGCGGATCGAACTGCACCCAGCCAAAATGCTCCGCGGCCACGTTGTCGAGCGTCCAGAGCGCGACGAATGCGACCACGCAGCCGAGGTAAACCGGGCGCCCGACGAACAGGCTCATGCGCTCGATGAGGTCGCGCGGGCGCGAGATCTTGCTGTCTTCGCGCGCGTAGAAAGCCGCGACGGCCTCGATGTTCCCGCTCACGGCCGCCGTCACCAGGGTTTCCGGTTCGCCGTCGTGCGATTCAGGTTCTATTATTGTGTTCAAGGTCTATTCGATATTGGGGTTGGTTCATGGGCCACAGGCAGCCGCCCACACTTTACGCGACCGATCGCGCGCGATCCGTGCGATACCGCGCACAGCGCAAGCCGCCCGCCGCGTGCAAGAATGCGGTTCTTTCCGGCGCTGGCGCGCGCGAACCGCTAGGTACCCCACGAGGAGGAACCGCGAAAATAGCGGCTTGGTGCACGCCGGGTTGGCGCGCCGTTCGATTCACGCGGCGCACTTCCGATTCCACCCGGGCGCTGTCCCACTCGACGCCGCCGCGCACGACAAACGCGATGCGCTGGTCGGGTCCGATGATGAAGCTCGTGGGAAATACGTTGACGCGCCACGCCTTCGTCGCCGCGCCGTCGGAATCGCGCACGACCGGAAACGTGAGCCCGAGTCGCTCGACGAACGGGGAAATGCGCGCGGCGTTTTCCTTCAGGTTGACCGCAACGACTTCGACGCCCTGGAGTGCGAGCTTGTCGCGCAGCCGCTGCAGCGACGGCATCTCCGCGAGGCAGGGCTCGCACCAGGTGGCCCAGAAGTTGACGATGACCGTGCGGCCGCGAAACGATGCGAGCGTCAGTTCCTGGCCCGCAAGGGTCGTCAGGCGGAGGGGCGGCGGCGGCCCGCCGGTCCAGCGCTGCAATCCGTCGGCGCCCGCGGCGACCGACGCCGACAGTGCAAGGAAAACGGCAGCCACCACGGCGACACAACGCATTGTGCGAAACGGAATCAGGATTTCTGCCCGATGGGCACCGCGAACACGTCGACCGATCGGGCCTTGCCGCGAAGGGGCACCAGGCCGAGCGCGTCAACAACGATCTGCGCGCTCAATCCAGCGCGCGTCGCGTCGTCGATCAGGATCGGCCGGCCGACTTCCTTGGTGTGCGACTCGAGCCGCGATGCGATGTTCACCGGATCGCCGATGCACGTGTACGTCGCGCGCTCCTGCGTCCCCGCATAGCCGGCCACCATGTCGCCGGTGGCGATACCGACGCCGATCCGGATCGGCGGCTTGCCGGCGGCCGCCCGGTCGCGCCCGAACATATCCACGAGCTCGATCATTTCCAGCGCCGCTTCCACCGCGCACTGGCAGTGGTCGGGCAGCGGAAGCGGTGCCCCGAAAATGGCCATCAGTCCGTCGCCGAGCATGAGGTTGACCACGCCCCCGTGTCCGCTGATGGCATCGAACATCAGCGTGTAGTACGTATTGAGCAGGTCGATGGTTTCTTCCGGCGGCAACGATTCGACGAGCGCGGTGGAATCGCGGATGTCGGAGAACATCACCGTCGCGCGCACCCGCTTGCCGCCCAGCGTGAAGCCGGACGTCTGCAGGTCCTGCGCCACCTCGGGCGTGGCGAACCGGCGCACGAGCTCCTTTTGCTGATCGCGAAGCCGTTTTTTCTCGAGACTCGCACCGATACGAGCCTTCAGCAGCACCGGGCTGACGGGCTTCGGGAGGTAATCCTCGGCGCCGAGTTCGATGCAGCGCACGATGTTGTCCAATCCTTCCAGTGACGACGTGACGATGACCGGCAGGTCGCGCAGCTGCAGGTCGCCGAACATTTCCTCGAGCACGGCGAAGCCGTCCATTTCCGGCATTTCCATGTCGAGCAGGATGAGATCGAAGCCGCCACGCCGCAGCATCTCGAGCGCGACGCGGCCGTTCTCGGCCGACGCGACGCTGTGGCCCTGCAATTCGAGACTCCGGGTCAACAGCAGGCGGTTGACCTTGTTGTCGTCGACGACCAGCAGCCGGGCGCCCTTGTTGTTGGATTCACGCACCGCTCTGCTCCGAAAGCGCTTGCGCCACGCGCGCGTATTCGTCCGCCATGTCGTCGATGGGCCTGCCGCCCGCCTGCTGCACCGGACCCAGGCCGCCCAGCTCGAGCGTCCTCGCCAATGCACCGAGCGTCAACGCGCCGAAGGTCATGCTGTTCGACTTCAACGAATGCGCCGCGCGGCGGAAGCGATCCGCGTCATTCGCGGCAAGCGCACTCCGGAGATCGTCGAGCATGAGCGGCGCTTCCGCCAGGAAGGTCTCGACCAACTCCTTCACGAAGTCGATGCCGGCGGCGTCCTGCAGCGCTTCGAAGGTGGCGCGGTCGAAGGTCGTTTCGGTCATGTCAGGAACTCTCGCGTGCGCGCACCATGTTGAGCGCCTCGACGAGGCGTTCGACGCGGATGGGTTTGGTGAGGTAGTCGTCCATGCCGGCGGCGAGGCATTCCTCGCGATCGCCCTGCATGGCGTTCGCCGTCATCGCCACAATACGCGGGCGATCGTCGGGCTTCCAGCGCACGGTGATCCGGCGCGCGGCTTCGAGCCCGTCCATATCGGGCATCTGCACGTCCATCAGCACGACGTCGTAGGCCTGGCGCTGCACGCATTCGATCGCCTCGATGCCGTTGCTCGCGAGATCGGCGCGGTAACCCATTTGCTGCAGAAGGCGCAGTGCGAGCTTCTGGTTCACCACGTTGTCCTCGGCCAGGAGGATGCGCAGCGGATGGCGCGCCGCCATGCCCGCGTCCATCGAAGGCTTCGCTGGCGCCGTGCTGGGCTTGGGCATCTCGTCGTGCGAAACCAGGCTCGCGAGCGTGTCGAAGAGCTGCGACTGGCGCAGCGGCTTGGCGAGATAGGCGGTAAAAAGGCCGTCGGTGTCGTTCGCCTCCCGCCGGCCGAGCGAACTGAACAGCACGAGCGGCAGTTCGGGACGGTGCGCGCGGATCGCGCGCGCCAGCGCGAGGCCATCCATTTCGGGCATGTGCATGTCCAGGATGGCGAGGTCGAAGTGCTCGCCTTCCGCGATCCAGCGCAGCGCTTCTTCCGGCGAATGTGTATCACGCGGCACCATCCCCCATTTTGCGGCCTGCAGCGCCAATACCTTGCGGTTGGTGGCGTTGTCGTCGACCGCGAGCACGCGCTTGCCGGAAAGCCCCGGCTGCGGGCCGATGAAGTCGCGTCGTTTCGGCTGCGGCGAATCCGCAAGTGGCGCGCGGATCGTGAAGTGAAAGGCGGACCCTTTGCCCGGCCCGGCGCTTTCGACCCACATCGTGCCGCCCATCAGCTCGGCGAGCCGCTTGCTGATCGCGAGGCCCAGTCCCGTGCCGCCGTATTTGCGTGTGGTCGACGAATCCGCCTGCGAGAACGACTGGAAGAGCCGGCTCATGCCCTCTTCGGTGAGGCCGATGCCGGTGTCGCGGACGGTGAATGTCAGGTCGACCGGGCCTGCGGACACCGGCTTCGCGGCCACGCTCACCACGACCTCGCCGTCGTCGGTGAACTTCACCGCGTTGGCGAGGAGATTGAGCAGGATCTGCCGCAGCCGCGTCACGTCGCCGTCGATCGCTACCGGGACCTCGCCCTCGAACAGGTAGGCGACGTCGAGGTGCTTCTCGGCCGCACGCGTGCTTATGAGGTCGAGGGCCGACTCCACGCACTCGCGCAGGTCGAACGGGTGCGCCTCGATATCCATCCGCCCGGCTTCGATCTTGGAGAAATCGAGGATGTCGTTGATGATGGTGAGGAGCGCGTCGCCGGAGTCACGGATCGTGGCCGCGTAGTCGTGCTGTTCAGCATTGAGCGGCGTGTCGAGCAGGAGTCCGCTCATGCCGATCACTGCGTTCATCGGCGTGCGGATCTCGTGGCTCATCGTCGCGAGGAACGAGCTCTTCGCCTCGTTCGCCGTCTCCGCCGCGGCGCGCGCCTGCTGCGCTTCCTTGAATAGCTGCGAATTCTGGATCGCGATCACCGCCTGGTCTGCGAACGTCTTGAGGAGTGCCTGCTCCTGCTCGGTAAAGGACTTGGGGGGTTGCCTGATGACATGCAAGGTGCCGATCGCCCGATCTTTCCACAGCATGGGCGCGATCAGCATCGAAAGGTTGCCGACCTCTCGGGCAAACCGGCGCATGGGCTCGGGTACGCCGGGGCCATTGGCCATGTCCGGGTAGTGCACCACGCGGCGTTTGCGCATCGGATAGGCCTGGTAGCTCTGTTCGAGCGGCCTGGGAAAGCCGCGGTCGAGAGCAGCGGCAGCCTCGGGCAATCGACTGCTGATCGACGCGTGAAAAATTTGACCGTCATCGCGCAGCAGCGAGATGACGGCAACGGCGCCTTCGAACAGCCGCTCGCAACTGCCGACGATCTTTTCGAACACGGGCGCAGTATCGGCCACCGAGCTGCTGATGACGTTGAGCACCTCGGCCGACGCGGTCTGCTGCTCGAGGGCCTCGTTGGTCTCGTTGAACATCCGCGCGTTCTGTATCGCAATCACTGCCTGGTCGGCAAACGTGCGCAGAAGCGTGAGCTCCTTCTCGGACAACGGCCGCGGCGGCTGGCGCAACACGCAGATCGACCCTATGGCGCGCTCTTCCCACATCATCGGCGCCCAGGCGATCGAGCTGTTGCCTACCCGGTCGAGAATCATGCGCACCGCGGGCGGCAGGTCGATCGCCGCGGACGCGTCCGGGATATGTATGGTGCGGCGTTCGCGAATGACCACGGCGTTCATCGTCTGCTCGAGCGGCTTGGGGAAGGTGCCAGCGATGGTTTCGAGTGCCGAGCCGCGCCACGCGCCCATATGCACCATGCCATCCTCCCCGGCGATGAAGATGCCAAGTTGATCCGTGGAGAAAAGATGCTGGCAGCTGTCGAGAATCTTGTCGAAGACGGGCGCCGTATCGGCCACCGAGCTGCTGATCACCTGCAGCACCTCGGCCGAGGCCGTCTGCTGTTCGAGCGCCTCCCGCGTCTCATTGAAGAGGCGCACGTTTTCGATCGCGATGACCGCCTGGTCGCGGAAGGACTCGGCGACTGCGATCTCCTTGCCGTTGAAGCCGCCCGGCCGGATGCGGAAGAGCATCAGCACGCCGATGCATTCCCGGTCGCGCAGCAGCGGAACGGCCAGCGATGCGCGCACGCCAGTGGTCGCACGAATCATTTTCTGCCGTTCGGGCAGTTCGATCGCGTCCCAGTCGGGGATGTGAACGATCCGACCCGAGATGATGGCCTGCGACGGGAAATTCGCGGTCGCATCGATGCGCACCGGTTCGGTCCAGCGGTCGTTCTCGAAGCCTTGCGGGGTGGCGCTGGCGCAGGGGACGTAGAAGCTGCCTTCCACCCGTGAGAACGTGGCGCGCTCGCAGGCTAGCAGCTTCACCGCAGTTTCGACAATGGCGTTGAATACCGGCTGCGTGTCGGTGGGCGACGCGCTGATGATGCGCAGGATGTTTGCGCTGGCCGTCTGGTGGCTCAGCGCCTCCTGCGTCTCGGTGAACAGACGCGTGTTCTCGATCGCAATCACCGCTTGGTCGGCGAACGACTTCGCAAGCCCGATTTCTCCCTCGGTAAAGGCGCCGGCCTTTACGCGCCCCAGCGCAAGGACTCCGATGCACTCGTCGTTGCGCAAAAGAGGCAAATGAAGCGAGGACCGGACTCCGAGCTTGTCATAGACGCGCCGTTGTTGTGCGGGGAGGTCGATGGCGGACCAATCGGGCTCGTGCACGACTGCCTTGGACACGATTGCCCGTGACGGAAAGTCGGCATCGGGATCGACGGGCGTGTCGGACTCCACCATTTTCATCGGCGATCCGTCCCGGAGCGTTCCAACGACAGCCGCAAATGTTTTCCCATCGCAACGCAAAAAACCCGCCGTATCGCAAGAGAGCAGCCGCACCGCCGTATGCACGATCGCGTTGAACACCGGCCGCACGTCGGTCGGCGAGCCGCTGATCACTCGCAGGATGTCGGCGCTTGCCGTCTGGTGGCTCAGCGCTTGCTGCGTCTC
>JBDTLY010000061.1:0-11711 GCA_039934535.1 Casimicrobiaceae bacterium
TCATGGTTTGGACGATCGAGCCGCGGATCGCGGCCGGGTGCACCATGCCGTCGTCACGCGCGACCACGATTCCGAGATGTTCGGTGGAGAAAAGGCGCTGGCAACTGTCGAGGATCTTCTCGAACACCGGCTGCGGGTCGGCCATCGAGCCGCTGATCACCTGCAGGACGTCGGACGTGGCGGTCTGCTGCTCCAGCGCCTCCTTCGTCTCGTTGAAGAGGCGCACATTCTCGATCGCGATCACCGCCTGGTCGGCGAACGTCATCAGAAGATCCGCCTGCCGCTGCGGCGTTTCGCCAGGCTCCGGCCACGCCACCACGATGACGCCGATCGTATTCCCGTCCCTCAGCATCGGAGCGCCGATCAAGCGGCGCCACTGGCCAGCTTGCGCGGTGGACCGGTCGTAGCCAGGGTCTGTGCGCGCGTCGTTGATCGTCTGCACGCGCCCGGAAAGGATCACCCGGCCGCTCAACAGGGCCGGATTGGGCTGCGCGGGAAAATTCGTGCGGGCTAACGCCAGTGACTCCTCGGACCAGTTGCGCGTGCCCGCAAGGTGGACCAGCCGGCCGTCATAACGGAAGACGGCGGCGATGGACGTCCCGAACAGCCGCATCGCGCTGTCCATGATCGCCTCGAACACCGGCGCGACGTCTGCCGGCGACTGGCTGATCACGCGCAGCACCTCGCCGATCGCGGTCTGGTAGTCCAGAGATTCGGTAAGTTCCCCGGTCAGCTCCTCAACCTTGCGCTCGAGCCGCGCGACGGGATCTGCGTCATCGAGGACTATCGCTTCCGCAGTCGCCTTTGGGCGGTTGCGGCGGGGCGCGCGCGTTGCGACCGGCTTTTTCTGTATGGCCAAATCAACGCTCCTGGCGCGCGGCCACGTTGTAGAGCGCCGCGACCAGCTGATCGACGCGGATCGGCTTGGTCAGGTAATCGTCCATGCCCGCCGCCTCGCACATTTCGCGGTCGCCCTGCATCGCATTGGCGGTCATCGCGATGATGCGCGGGCGCTTGGAGGGCTCCCAGCGCGTTGTGATCGCGCGCGCCGCGTCGAGGCCGTCCATCTCCGGCATCTGGACGTCCATCAACACCGCGTCGTAGACCTGGCGCTGCACCGACTCGACGGCTTCGAGACCGTTCGATGCGAGGTCGGCGCGGTAGCCCATCTGCTGCAGCAATCGCAGCGCCAGCTTCTGGTTGACGACATTGTCCTCGGCCAGCAGGATCCGCAGCGGATGGCGAGCCGCCATCGCGGGGTCGAGCCGCAACGGTTCGCGCGTCGCGGGTGCCGCTTTCCGCGCGGCGTCGTGCACCAGGATGCCGACCAGCGTATCGAAGAGCTGCGATTGTCGAACGGGCTTCGCGAGGTAGGCGGCGAAGAGCGCCTCGTCGAGGCCGGCTTCGCGCCGGCCGAGCGAGCTGAACAGCACGAGCGGCGTAGCAGCGCGGCGCTCGCGGATCTGTCGCGCGAGTGCGACCCCATCCATTTCGGGCATGTGCATGTCGACGATCGCGAGATCGAACGCCTCGCCCACATCCAGCCAGCGCAGCGCCTCGTTCGGCGATTCTGTGGCACGCGAGGTCATGCCCCACTTCGCGGTCTGCAGCTCGAGCACGCGGCGGTTGGTCGCGTTGTCGTCGACGACGAGCACGCGCTTGCCGTCGAGCCCGGGCTGGACGCCGACGAATTCGCGCTGCCGCGCGGGCGGCAGCTCGCCGACGGGCGCGACGATGCTGACGAAGAACGTCGCGCCCTTGCCCTCGCCGTCGCTCGTCGCCCACATGCGCCCGCCCATCAGCTCGGCGAGGCGCTTGCTGATGGCAAGGCCCAGGCCCGTGCCACCGTACTTGCGCGTGGTCGACGAGTCCGCCTGCGAGAACGATTGGAAGAGGCGGCTCATGCCCTCCGCCGACAGGCCGATTCCCGTATCGCGCACCGCGAAAGTCAGCTCGATTTTGCCGCCGGCGTGCGCGTTCGATGTCACCGTGAGCACGACCTCGCCCTTCTCGGTGAATTTCACTGCATTGCCGAGCAGGTTGAGGATGATCTGGCGCAGCCGCGTCACATCGCCGACGATGGCGGGCGGGACGTCGCCCTCGAGCATGTAGGCGCTGTCGAGGTGCTTCTCGACGGCGCGTGCGGCGACGAGGTCGAGCGCCGACTCGACGCATTCCCGCAGGTCGAACGGGTGTGCCTCGATGTCCATTCGACCGGCTTCGATCTTCGAGAAATCGAGGATGTCGTTGATGATGGTAAGCAGCGAATCGCCGGATTCGCGGATCGTCGAGACGTAGTCCTGCTGCTCCTCGTTGAGCGTAGTGTCGAGCAGGAGGCCGCTCATGCCGATCACTGCGTTCATTGGCGTGCGGATCTCGTGGCTCATCGTCGCGAGAAACGAGCTCTTCGCCTCGTTGGCGGACTCGGCCTGCGCGCGGGCCTCCCGCGCTTCGCGGAAGAGCCGCGCGTTCTCAATGGCGACGGTGGCCTGTAACGAGAGACCGGAGAGAAATTCCAGCTCGGTGTCGTTGAACGGCATGCCGCGCGTCCGCCAGACCGCCATCGCGCCCCTCACGGTCGTGCCCGCGACCAAGGGCGCGACCATCAGGCGCTCGTTTTCCGACCGGTCGGTCCCGGGGATCTGGATCGCGCGGGGATCCGCCTGCGTGTCGTTGATGTACTCGGCGCGGCCCGCTTCCAGCAGGCTGCCGATGATGCCCACGCCTGCCTGGACCTCCGTCGCCTTGATCGCCTCGGCGATTTCGCCGACGGCGACGATGGCGCGATACGTCCTGCCGCCGGCATCGGGCAGGAAGATCGCGCCGTTGTCGGCGTGCAGGAGGACCTTGGCGTGGCGTGTGATGCGGTCCATCACCGTCGCGAAGTCGAGCGTCGACGAAATGTCGCGGCCGACCTCGGCCAGCGCCGCGGTCTCGCGCGCGCGACGCTGCGTTTCGTCGAACAGGCGAGCATTCTCGAGCGCCACGCTCAAGCTGCCAGCGAGGGTCTGCAGCAAGCGCACGTCGGAGTCGGAAAAAGCCTTCTCCCTTCGCGAGTTCGCGAGGTGGATCAAGCCACGAGCCTGCCCGCCGACGAGCAGCGGCACCAGCACAAGGGACTTCGCCATCGGCACGTCGATCATCAGGTACGAGCCGAAACGCGCCATGGCCGTCTCGACGTCCTCGTTGAAAACGAGCGTCTCGCCGGTGCGGATCACGTGCGAACCGAAACCGCGCTCAGGGATCGGGCCAAGCGGGATTTTGTGCCTCTTGCCATCGTCGTAGGTGTAGGGGTATTCCACGAGACCGGTCTTCGCATCGTAAATGCGTATTCCGACGAATGCGTCCTGGAACACTTCCCGGATCTTGTCGCCCACGGCATCGTAGACGTCCTGAAGATTGAGCTCACCCGCGAGCGCCTGCTGCACGCTATTGATGATCGCTAGCTCGGCGGCGCGCTGCTCGCTCTGCTTGAACAGGCGCTGCGTTTCGTCGAACAGGCGCGCGTTCTCCAGCGCCACGCTCATGGAATTGGCGAGCGTTTGCAGCAAGCGCACGTCGGAATTGCTGTACGCGTGCTCGCGTTCCATGTCGAACAAGCCAATGACCCCACGGCATTGGTCGCCGACCACCAACGGCGCCATGAGCACGGATTTCTCCACCTGTGTTCCGGGGAGTGCATAGGTGTTGTATTTCGCGTACGCCTCGTCCATTCGCTCGTTGATGACAAGCGTTTCGCGGGTGCGTATCACGTACCCGTCGAATCCCCTGTTTTCGTCGTACGGCACGGACTCGACAAGGACCCGCTCGCCGTTTTCATAGATGTAAGAATAGTGAATGAGGTTGGACTTGGGGTCGTAGACGCGGATGCTCATGTCTGTATTGTGGAAAATTTCGCGGATCTTGTCGCCGACTGCGTCGTAGATGCCCTGGATGTTGAGTTCCGCTGCCAGGGCCTCCTGTACGCTGTTGATGATTGCAAGCTCGGAATTGCGCTGCTCGGTCTCCTTCAGCAGCCGCTGCGTTTCGTCGAACAGGCGCGCGTTTTCCAGCGCGACACTCATGGAATTGGCGAGCGTTTGCAGAAGGCGCACGTCGGACTCGCTGAACGCGTGCTCGTGCTCCATGTTGAGCAGGTTGATGAGTCCGCGCACCTGGTCGCCCACAACGAGTGGTACGAATATCGCCGATTTCTCGGGCGTCGCTCCAGGAAGCGTGAAACTGCCGAATCTGGCCACTGCTTCCTCGGCGCGATCGTTGATGACCAGCGGTTCGCGCGTCCGCATGACATGCCCGGCAAAGCCGCGTCCTTTCAGCACATGCGATTCGACCGCGATCCTCTTCCCGTTCTCGTAGGTGTACGGGTACTGGATCAAATCGATTTGCGGGTCGTAGATGCGAATTCCCATGTCGGTGTTGTGAAATATTTCCCGGATCTTGTCGCCGACCGCATCGTAGATGCCCTGGATGTTGAGCTCCGCCGCCAACGCGTCCTGCACGCTGTTGATGATCGCAAGCTCCGCGTTGCGCTGCTCCGTCTCCTTCAACAGCCGCTGCGTCTCGTCGAATAGGCGCGCATTCTCTAGCGCTACACTCATGCTGCCCGCCAGCGTCTCCAGCAAGCGGACGTCGGAGTCGCCGTAGGCATGCTCGCGGTGCAGATTGCTCAACTGAATCAGCCCGCGGGCTTGGTCGCCGGCCAACAGCGGGACCATGACCATCGACACGGAGTCGGCCTGTCCCGTGGTCCTCTTGTAGGAACCATATTTCTGCGACTCGACCTCCATGTTCTCGTTGATGACAAGCGTCTTGCGCGTCCGGAGCACGAGAGGGCCGAATCCCTGGTCCTGGAGGTGCTCGGATTCGTATTGATTTCGAACGCCGTTGTAGACGTCGTAGGGGTAATGCACCAGGCCCGATTGTGCGTCGTAGACGCGAATCCCGACGCTCGAGTCCGGGAAGATTTCGCTGATTCGCTCCCCCACCGCGTCGTAGACCCCCTGGAGGCTCAGCTCTCCTGCCAGCGCGCGCTGCACCGTGTTGATGATCGCCAGTTCCGCGTTGCGTTGCTCGGTGACCTTGAGCAGGAGCTGCGTCTCGTCGAAGAGCCGTGCGCTTTCGAGCGCGACGCCCATGCTCGATGCAACGGTGCTGAGCAGCCTCACTTCAGCCACGCCGAACGCATTCTCGCGCTCGTAGTCATCGATGGCGACCGTCCCCAGAACACGGTCGCGTCCGAGTATCGGCACTGAGACCGTCGATACGGCTTGATCGGTCCCTTCCATGCGTACGAGGGCCTTCGCCGCGTACTCCGCGAGATTGTTGACGACGATCGGCTGCCGCGTCTGGGCTAACCTGAGGAAATTTCCGATCGGCGGACGCGGCGGCGGATGAATCCGTTGCCCGTGTTCGTACTGGTACAAATAGTGAATCAGGTTTGTCGACGGATCGTGCCAGCGGATGCCGATGTTGCCGGTATGAAAGACCTCGCGCAGCTTGTCTCCGACGAGGTCGATGATCGCCTGGAAATCGAGCGACTCGGCCACGCCCCGCTGGATGCCGTTGACGATCGCGATTTCGGCAGTGAGCTGCGCGATCCGCTCGCGATCGGTGGGCGTCGACCCGCGCGGCGGCCGCTTTTCCGGTTTCGCCGCCGGCTTGGCCTTCGACTTATGGGCAGGCTTGGCGACCCGCTTCGCCGCGGGTTTGGCGATCCGCCGCGCGGCTGGTTTGGCCGCCGGCTTGCCCCGGCGCACCTTCGGGGATTTCGTCTTTCGCGTGGCGGGCATACGCTGTTTGAATCCCTTGGGCAGGCCCTAGTATAAACAGGGCAAGCCCGGCGGGGCTGGCGGCGCAGGCCCGTCAAATGCCGGCCGCCCCGCGCGGGATGGACGCGGGCGATTCAGTTACGGCAGCGCGGCCGCCTAGCCACGGCGGAGGCCGCCGATGGCGGAACGATGCGGCGAACGCTCAGCCCTTCTTGACCCAGGCGGAGCACCAGCCCTTGGCGGCGACGAGCTTGCCGCCGAAGGCCGCGCACGGTCCCGTCGCTTCGCCTGCCTTGCCGCTGTAGAACTGGCAGTTGGCGCAGGTGTTCCCGGCCTTGTAGGTAGTGAATTTCTTCGCATCGACCTTGGTCGCGTCCATCTTGTAACCGAGCGCGACCGCAGTGGGGTCCGATTCCTCGAGCTTTACAGGCTGGGCCGACGCGGCGCGCGCGGCGCCAAGCGCAAGCGCCGTGGCGGGCAGGACGGTCAGGACGAATTGTCTACGGGTGGTCATGGCGTCTCCTTCAGGAATTGAGCGGGATCGTGTCGGTCGGCTGCGTCAAGCCCGAATATTACATCGCCGGGCGCGCGGGCAACACCCGCCGCCGCGAGTCCTCGCGCAATTCGCCGGCCGCCGCGGCCTGGAGAGTCGCTACGCCGACCGCATCGAGAGACGCGCCTTCGGGCAGTGCGAGCCGCCGCCGGAGCGCTGCCAGCACGCGCTTGTTGGCATAGGCGTGCGGCGAAGAGGGATCATCCCCTTGGTCCTCGTCGAACTTTCGCAGCACACGCGCGCGCGTCTCGTCGGCCTGCGCGAGTTCGGTCAGCTTGGCGCGGTACTCGAGTTCCCACTGCGCGAGGCCGGGGAAGCGCTCGTAATCGGAGAAATGCTGCGTTTCGTGCCCGAGCAAGCTGACCCGGAACTCCTCGTCCTCGATATTCTTGTAGCGCGGCCGCACGGCGAACAGCGCCTCGGTCGTGGCCCAGCCGCCGGTGCTCCGCCGGTCGCACGTCGCGAAGGCGCTCCAGCCGAGGCTCGAAAAATCGTCGAGCAGCATGACTTTGGTCGTGTGTGTTCCTTCCGGCAGCACGACGCGAATCTCCCGCGTGTCCTGCGCCGACCACAGCATGAGCTCGCGCAGCGGGCCGGTCATGCCCTGCAGCGAGTAGTAACCGGATTCGCGGAGGCGGACTTGCAGCACGGGCTCGAGCGCGTCCATGTCGGCAAGATCATTGCGCGCCAAAAGCCGGCGCAGCGTCGCGAGCAGCGTTGCCTCTGCCTTCTTGCGCACGGCCGGTTGCAGCAGCGCGGCATGCCAATACGCCTGATAGGCCGCGAGTGCCCGGCGTGAAAACGGTTCGGATATCGCAGCCAATGACGGACGCCACCGCGGCCCGCCAAACCGGTGCTCCATGCACGCGCGGAATTTCCTGTCGTCGCCCTGGAACTGGATCAGCGGCACGTCGCGCAACCGCCGGATCGCGCGCGCGGCATCGGCCTGCAAGCCGGCGCCGGTCGCGTCGGCAACCGCCTGCATCGCGGCCAGTGAGCTCGGTGCTGCGCCCGAGGCTGCTTCGGCGATCGCGAAGGCGAACAGAATCAACTTTCCGACCGCCATCACGCGAATCCTCCACAGCTCGACCCGCGCGCGCTCCGGGCGCACTTTGCGCGCACTTTACTGTCCGGCAGAGGCATTCACTCTAGTTGGGGCGCATCCCGGTCGTCTTGAACGAATTTGACGTGCGCCGCCACGCGGATGGCGGGGCGCCCGTGAGGTCGGCGATAGCCCGCGACAGGTGTGCCTGGTCCGCGAATCCGCTCGCCAGCGCGAGCTCCGCCAAGGGCAGCATGCCCGCGGTCAGCGCGACGAAGGCGCGGCGCGCGCGCATTTCCGCCCGGTAGCGCGCCGGCGACAAGCCGAAGACACAGCGGAATCCCCGGCTGACAGTCGCCGGCGCCAGTCCCATCGCCGCCGCCCAGTCGGTGATCCGGAGGTCCGATCGGATTCGCAGCGCGGCGGCGAGAATGTCCGGCCAATCGTCCTCCAGCGGTGCAGTGCCCTCGGCCGTGTCGAGCAGCGCGGAGGCAGCGGCCGGATCGGCTTCGGCGGCGCGCGCGACCGCATCGGGGTCCGCAACCCGAACGCCGATGGGCAGCGACCGATTCGCTGGAAGCGGGAGGTTCAGCACATCGGCGCCGCCGCGGCCGATGAGGTCGAGATGCCCGTCGAATTCCCGATGGACGAGCGCATCTCCGGGCCCGAGGCGCCGTCGCCCTTCGTCGCCCGCCTCGATGTAGCTCCCCGCGAGCACGACAGCGACGTATCCGCGCGCGTGACGATGCCGTCGCTTGACGGACCCCGCCGCGAGGCGCTCGCGTCCGAAGCGGGTTTCGGCGAAAACAGTCTCGGGCATTCGGGGGGTCGGGTGAAGACCGATTAGTGCGATTGAAGTCGGCAGTGTAAATTACGGTGCCTCCAATTTACACTGGCGCCCTTTGGCGGGCACCTTGGCGTCCCGTCGTCCCTTCCACAACCTCCGCACGTCCCACCATGAGCGAACCCACGCCCGCACCCCCGACGGAAGAAGCAAAAAAGAAATTGCGCGAAAAGGTCGACGCGCTGCTTGCGTCCGAGCCGCGCAAGAGCGCGTCGTCCATCAAGCTCAACGGGAAGACGATGAAGTACACCGCGGTCGCCGCGTTCGTTCCGGTGACGGCAGGCGGCGTCGACGAGAAACGCGGCGAGCCCGAGGCCGCGGTCTTCACGACGTCGTACTTCCTGGACGACGCCGACCCGAAGGCGCGCCCCGTCTGTTTTGTGTTCAACGGCGGACCGGGCTCGGCGTCGATCTGGCTGCACCTCGGCGCGGTCGGGCCGAAGCATGTCGTCACCCGCGAGGACGGCACGATGCCGCCGCCGCCGTACACGGTGGCCGACAATCCTGAATCGTGGTTCGAGCACTTCGACCTCGTCTTCGTCGATCCGCCGCACACCGGCTACTCGATCTGTTCGAGCGAGGAGGCGCGCACGAAGATGCTCGGCGTCGACGGCGACGTCGAGGCGCTGGCCGAGGTGGTGCGCGCCTGGCTCGGCCGGCATCGGCGCTGGGACTCGCCGATCTACCTCGCCGGCGAAAGCTACGGCACGACCCGCGGCGCGGCGCTCGCCGATCGCCTGCAGAGCCTGGGCGTGGCCCTCTCCGGCCTCATCCTCGTGTCCTGTGCCATGGATTTGCAGAGCCTCATTTTCGCGCCGCGCAACGACCTGCCGTATGCGCTGTTCCTGCCGGGGTTCGCATGCGTCGCGCAGTACCACGGCAAGCTCAAGGGCGCCATCGGCGAGTCGCCGGCGGCCGCGCGCGCCGCCGCGGAAGCCTTCGTCGACGAGGAATATCTCGGCGCGTTGCATGCCGGGGCGCGACTGTCGAAGGATTCACGGCGTCGCCTCGTGAACCGCATGGCGCAGCTGACCGGGCTTCCCGCGGCGCTGGTCGAGGAAAAGAATTTGCGCATCAGCGACCACACGTTCTTCTTCGAGCTTTTGCGCGACCGCGGCCAGATCGTCGGCCGCCTCGAGGCGCGGGTGACCGGCCCGATGGCGGCGAGCCGAACGCGCGACTGGGAATTCGATCCCGGGATCGAGGCGATCGTCGCGCCCTACACGATGGCCGCGCACGCCTACATGAGTGAAACGCTCGGCGTCGAATCGACGGCGCGCTACGAAGTGCTGTCGATGGAGGCGCACAAGCAGTGGAACTGGAATCGCGGCGAGGAAAAAGGCAACAGCTTTGCGAGCACCAGTCCGGATCTTTCGCGGGCGCTCCGGCGCAATCCGCACCTGCGCGTGCTCGTCGCAAGCGGCCATTACGACCTCGGCACGCCGTACAGCGCGACGAACTGGTCACTTGCACAGCTCGACGCACCCGCGGACGTGCTGGCGCGGGTCGAGCATCATTACTACGATGCCGGCCACATGATGTACACGCGGGAAGCCGACATGAAGAAGCTCAAGAAGGATCTCGCCGCGTGGCTTGGGGATTGAACGTCATGCACGGATTGCGTCCAATTGCGGGGCGGCTGCATATCTGATCCAATTGGCGCCGATCTTCGTCCCTGGAAGGAACTGCCTTGAGCCTTGCCGACCTTGCCATCAACTGGACCGAGCAGGGCTTCGTGCCCGATGCCGCGATCCGCGCCGGCATCCGCCGCCTCATCCGCCAGCGAAAGGACGAAATCTGCGCCGGCGGCGCGGGCGCCATGGCCGAGCGCGCGGAAGCGTTCGCTGCCGGGATGGACGCCGCGCCGATCGCGCTCCTGCCGCAAATGGCCAACGAGCAGCACTACGAGGTTCCGGCGGCGTTCTACGCACTGGCGCTCGGCAACGCGCGCAAGTACAGCTGCTGCCTGTGGGGGGACGGCGTCACGACGCTCGACGCCGCCGAGTCCGCCGCGCTCCGCGCAACCTGCGAGCGCGCCGGAATCGAAGACGGGATGAGCATTCTGGAGCTGGGCTGCGGCTGGGGCTCGCTCACGCTTTGGATGGCGGCACACTATCCCGGCTCACGGGTCACCGCGGTGTCGAATTCGCAATCGCAGCGCGACTACATCGTCGCCGAAGCGGCGCGCCGCGGCCTCGCCAACGTCACCGTGCTGACCGCGGACATGAATGCGTTCGCGATTCAGGAGCGCTTCGACCGCGTGATGTCGGTGGAAATGTTCGAGCACATGCGCAACTGGCGCGCGCTGTTCTCGCGCGTCGCCGGGTGGCTCGCGCCGGGCGGCCGCTTCTTCATGCACGTCTTCGCGCATCGCGCCGTTCCGTACGCCTACGAAGTGCGCGACGAGAGCGACTGGATGAGCCGGCATTTCTTTTCCGGCGGGATGATGCCCTGCGACGATCTCCCGCTGCGCTTCCAGGATGACTTGTGCGCGATTCGCCGCTGGCGCTGGGACGGCACGCACTACGAGAGGACATCGAATGCCTGGCTCGTGAATCTCGACGCACACCGAGACGAGGCGCTGGCGGTGCTGGCGGGCGTGTACGGCGCGGACGCCGCCGGCCAGTGGCTGCAGCGCTGGCGGATCTTCTTCATGGCCTGCGCCGAGCTCTTCGCCTTCGACCACGGTCAGGAGTGGTGGGTCAGCCACACGCTGTTCGAGCGGCGCGCGGACCAAGACCGCTGACACGTCCATGCTCGTCAATTTCGTCCTCTTCCAGATCGGCTGGTTCGCCTGCGTCCTCGGCGCGGCGCACGGGATGCCGTGGGCCGGCGTCGCGGCGGCGCTCGTCGTCGTTGGCTGGCACCTCGCACGCGCGCCGCGCCCGCGTCCGGAGCTGACGTTGCTCGTCATCGCCGCCGTGATCGGTTTCGCGTGGGACACCGCGCTCGTGGCGCTTGGCTGGATCGAGTATCCGAACGGCACGCTCTTCGCCGGGACGGCGCCGGTCTGGATCGTGGCGATGTGGGTCGTCTTCGCGACGACGCTCAATGTGAGCCTCGCCTGGCTGAAGCGCAGCCTGCCGCTGGCGCTCCTGTTCGGGGCCGTCGGCGGGCCGCTGGCCTATGTTGCCGGTGGAAAACTGGGAGGCCTTTCTTTTCTGCAGCAAACACCGGCGCTGGTCGCGCTTTCGATCGGATGGGCGCTCCTCACGCCGCTCCTGCTGCGCATTGCCGATCGCTGCGACGGCTACAGGATCGAACCCGTCGGCGCCGCGCAGCAGGGCGTTGGCCATGCCTGATCTCCGCGCCATCCTGTGCGTTCTCATCGCGATCGCCGCGCTTGCCGTGATCGGCTGGCTCATCAGCGTCTCCAAGCGCGACGTCGGCATCGTCGACAGCCTGTGGTCGCTGTTCTTCTTGCTGGCGGTGGTGACGTTCGACTGGGCCAACACGGCCAGCGGACCGCGTGCGGCATTGCTGATCGGCATGGTGACATTCTGG
>JBDTLY010000062.1:0-11632 GCA_039934535.1 Casimicrobiaceae bacterium
CTATCCCGCGCCAGCGCATCGCCGACGATGCCGACGCACTGGCTGCGTCCAAATACGGCGCAGAACCGGCGCCGGAAACCTGGGAAATCGGCCAGGAGCACGAAGCCGGGCAGACATTCGTCCGGCGGGGCATCGGCATCGACGTCCTGACAAAGCTGCGCCGCGGGCAATGGTCCGTACAGGGCGACCTCGACCTGCATGGCCACACGACCGACGAAGCGCACGATGCACTGGCCGACTTCCTCGACGACGCGCGGGCGCATGGCTACCGTTGCGTGCGCGTGGTGCACGGCAAGGGCCTCACGTCGCCGAACAAGGAACCCGTGCTGAAGGGCAAGGTCCGCCGCTGGCTGTCGCACTGGGACGACGTGCTCGCCTATTGCGAAGCGCCGCAGCACGCGGGCGGCGGCGGCGCGGTGCTCGTGCTGCTGCGCGGCGCCTGAAACGACTCGGGTTGACTGCCCGACGTCCCACCTGACAGATTTCTGCCGGGTCCCGTCACGCAATGGCCGGCGAGGTCATTCCCGTCGAAAAGATCCTGTACTTCGGTCACGCATCAAAAGCCGACGGCTCCATCCGCTCCTCCTTCATGGTCCGTGTAGACGGTTATCATGACATTGGAGACTTCTCAAAATCGCGCGAATTGGAAGCGTATGTTCCCGCACTCTGCGCAACAGCCAGGCGTCGGATCGCGACTGACACGATCGGCAGCGCAATTCAACGTCGCACTCACGTTGCGCGTGCATCGAGCTGGAAACTCGCGGCGCCATCCTGCGCGAGCGCCCGTGTCAGCCAAGGCATGATGCCACGCATCTGCTCGGCAAGCTTCCACGGCGGATTGACGATGAACATGCCACTGCCGTGGAGACCGAGCCCTTCCGGCGAGGGCGCGTTCACCTGCAGCGCGATGTCGAGCCAATCCGCACCCGCCGCGCGCCGCAGGTTGGCGGGCAATTGGAGGGATTCGCGACGCTGGAGCAGGGGATACCACACGGCGTAGGTACCCGTGGCGAACCTTTGCATACCGTCGCGCAGTGCGGCGACCACCGCCCGGTAGTCGGAAGCGAGTTCGTACGATGGGTCGATCAGCACGAGTCCGCGACGTGACGGAGGCGGCAGCACCGCTTTCAGGCCCGCGAACCCGCCTCCGGCGGTTACTGTCACGCGGCGGCCGGCCTCCGCAAAGTGCTCGGCGAGAATCTGTCCCTCGGTGCTGTGCAATTCGAACAGCCGCAGGCGATCCTGCGGCCGGAGCACCCCCAGCGCAATCCGCGGTGACCCCGGATAATTCCGCAGCACGCCATCCGCGTTCGTGGCGCGGACCTGGTTGACATAGTCAGCCACCGGCGACGGCAAATCGTTGCGCTCCCAGAGTACGGCGATACCGCTGCGGAACTCGGCGTTCCTCACCGCGAAGCCCTGTTCGAGCGAATACATGCCGGCGCCAGCGTGCGTGTCGACCACAAAGACCGGCTTTTCCTTGCGGGTGAGAACGCGCAACAGTGCGACCAACACGATGTGCTTCAGCACGTCGGCGTGGTTGCCTGCATGATAGCCGTGGCGATAGCTCAGCATCTAATAAACGTCCCGACTCAAATGCAGCCAGTCGACGATGTCGAGAGCGGCCACGCGCCCGATGTCGCGGCCAAGCAGGCTAAACGGCTGGCGAAGCAGGCATTGGCGGGTCCGGTCGTGAAGTAGGAAAAAGTGAAGAAAGACCATCGTACGCCTGGAAATCCAGCGCCACCAACGAGCGGCGGCTGTGCTCGATCAGCCTGCAAGTTTCCTTCGGCGAATCAGATTCATTGCCCGCATGCTGAGCACGATCTCGTCGTGCTGGTTCAGCACCTCGACTAACGTGCGCACCAACCCGCGGTCCGGCTTCGACCGCGACGGGCTCGCCTCCTCGACGGTCACCCGCACGCGCAGAATGTCGCCGGGGCGCACCGGCGCCTTCCAGCGCATTTCGTCGATTCCCGGCGACACGAGCGCGGCGACGTGCGACAGGTACCGCTCGACCAGCACGCGCATCACGCACGCGGTCGTGTGCCATCCGCTGGCAATGAGCCCGCCGAACGGCCCGCGCGCCGCGGCGACCGGATCGGTATGCATGGGCTGCGGATCGTAGCGCTTGGCGAATTCGACGATTTCGGATTCGGTCAACGCGATTTCGCCGTAGACGCAGACCGACCCCGGGACGTAATCCTCGAAAAAGCGATCCGTGACCGGGACCGCAAGGTCGGAGTCGCTCATGTTCGTCTTCCTACAATATGCGATGGGTCAGCGCCGGCAACTGCGCACGCACTTCGGCGATGCGCGCCGGGTCGACATCGCCGAGGACGATGCCGGGGCCCTCCTCACGCTCGGCGACGATCCGGCCCCATGGGTCGATCAGCACCGAATGTCCGTAGGTGCGCCGACCGCCGGGGTGGGTGCCGCCCTGCGCTGCCGCGAGCACGTAACATTGGTTCTCGACCGCCCGGGCGCGCAGCAGCAGGTGCCAGTGCGCGACGCCGGTCGTCGCCGTAAAGGCCGAGGGCACGAGGATCAACGCAAGGTCGCCCAGGCTGCGATAGAGCTCGGGAAAGCGGACGTCGTAGCACACCGACAGACCCACGCGGCCGCAAGGCAACTCGATGGCGACGGGCTTCCTACCGGGCTCGATCGTGCGACCCTCGTCGTAGCACTCGTCACCGCGTTCGAACGCGAACAGGTGGATCTTGTCGTAACGCGCGATGCGCCGGCCATCGGGACCGTAGACGAGGCACGCGCTTCGCACGCGCTCCGGATCGGCGCACGCGAGCGGCACCGTGCCGCCGACGAGCCAGATGCGATGGCGCCGCGCCTCGTCAGCGAGGAAGGATTGCTGCGCGCCCTTGCCGTCCTGCTCGCGGGCCGCGATCTTGTCCGTCGCGCGCAGACCGAAAATGCCGAAATACTCGGGGAGCACGACGAGCCTCGCGCCGGCCGCCACCGCTTCTTCGATCAGCGGCCGCGCCGCGTCGAGGTTCGCGGCGACATCGCCCCCCGAGACGGTCTGCACGGCGGCGACCCTGAACGACGAAGGCAAGGCGGCAGGAACGCTTTGCAGCGCAGATTTGCGTTGGCCACGACGCGCGGTCATCGCGTCATTCCTTCAATTCGCGGGTTGGGCGCGGCAACGGCGGTTGGCGTGTCGCCGCGCGTGACGACCGGATCCGACCAGCGGCCTGTCACGGTGTACTGGTAGCTGAAGAACTGCTCGATCGGGTCCTTCAGCATGCTTTGCGCCAGCAGCGATCCCGCGCCGACGGCCGCGCCGATGATCGGGTTCGCGATGAAGAGGAGCGCCGCGCCGGCGGAGACGCTGGCCGACAACGACGGCTGCACCTTCACGGTCAGACGCTGCGTCTCCTTCGCGAGGTCCACCTCGCCCGCGATATCGACCTTGGCCGCGGGGCCCACGAGGCGCAGGTTGTCCGAGTTCATCACGCCATTGCTGACGCGGACGTCGCCTAGGATCTCGTCGAACGCGAAGCCTTCGCTGAAGACATCCTGGAAATCGAACGTCATGCGCCGCGGCAGCGATTGCAGCGACAGCACGCCGAGGAGCTTGCCGATGCCGGGCTCGATCTTGGTGAAGCGGCCGCGCCCGACATCGACCCGGATCGATCCCGTCAGCGTCGGGTAGTCGAATTCGGCCGGAGACCCCGACCATCCGAGCTGGCCGCGGATGACCGTCGGCGCGCCCTTGATGGCGTCCGGATAGCCCATGCGGGTGAGGAATGCGCCGGCGTCCTTCGCGTCGAGCGCGACATCGAGCTTCGTCTGCTGCGCTCGCCCGACGCTGCGCCACGCGCCGTTCGCTTCGAGCCTGCCGGCGTCGTTCGACAGCACGAGCTTCTCGATTCGCCACTCGTTGCCGCGCGGCTTGGCGACGAGCTCGAGTTGACCGAGGTCGCGACCCTTCGACACGAAGGTTTCGGCGGCGATGTCGAGCTCCGGCCAGCGGTCGACGGTGCCGGCCGGCGCCTTGTCGTCCGTCGCTTTTTCGGGTCCGCCCCACGGTGGAAGCTCGGCCGGGCCCGGCATTGCGAACCGCGACATGCGCGCGACGATGCGTCCGTTCGGCGAGGCGCCGCCGGGTGCCGACCAGGTCGCGGTACCGGCGACGTCGCGTCCGTGCAATTCAAGCTTCCAATCCTCGGTGGAGCGGCGCGCGACGACCTTGAAATCGTTGAAGCGGCGTCCGAATACCTCGAGGGCGCCGACGTCGAGGTCGACGCCCCCAAGCGTGACGTCATCGTCCCCGGCGCCGTTGCCGGCAGCTGTGGCTCCGGCCGCCCGCCGTTCGCGCTCGCGCAACGTGAGCCAGTCATCCACATTGAGCACAGGAAGGTCGCCGCGCACCCAGATCCCGGGACGCTCGGCGTGCGCTGCGTCGGCGTGCCCGGCCGCGCCACCGAGCGACACGAGCGCCCGGTCGATGCGCATGTCGCTTCCCCGCTGCGTGCGATGCGCCACTACCTGCATCGCGCGCCCGTAGGTGGCGACGACGGTGTCCTCGTCGGGACGGGCGCTGTCCTCGCGCAACTCGATGCGCAGCGGGACGGCGTCGCCAGCAGCCTTGCCGAGCGGCCCTGGGAGATCGACGACTGCGCCCTTGAGCGAGCTTTCGAGGACGAGGTTCGAGACCTCCGAACGCACGTCGGCCACGACGTTCCAGTCCGTAAGCCCCGTGAGGCGCGCGGCCAGCGGCGACGCGTACTCGCGCCGAAGCGAGGACAGGTTGGCGGTGCCCCCGCCCGTCAGGCGCACACGCCCCTCGACCGTTCCGACCGAGAATTTCGCAGGCCCGCCCGCCACTTCGGCCGTGAGTTCGCGGGCGCGCATGTCCCCGTTCGCGAACGCGAATTTGCCGTTGAGCTGCGACAGCCGGGGCACGCCTGGAATCTTGAGCTGCCCGTTGACAAAGGTGAATTCGCCCGCGATCTTGTTTCCCTCCCGCTTGCCCAGCGGCAGGTCCAGATCGAGCGTGAGCTGCCCGTTGCCGGTTCCCTCCGCGCCTTGCGTGATGTGTCCGGTGATTGCATCGACCGGGCTCTCCGCCACGAAGCGCAGGAAGTCCGACAGCGAACCCGTCGCGCTGCCGGCGACGGTGAGGTGCGGCGGCCCGGCGCGAAGATCCGCGATGCCGACGCGCGTTCGGCCGAGCTGCGCGCCGAATACACGGCCGCGTGCTGCATCGATTGCCATGGATGCGCCCTCGAACCGGAGGTCGCCGTCGATGCCCTCCAGCGGCGGCCAGTTGTCCGCGAAGTCCAGCGTGACGCCACGCGCCTTGACCGTAACGATGAACTGCCCGCCCTTGCCGTCGGTAAACGGGAAATGCGCGAGGTCGCCCGCGAGCTTGAGGCGCGCGTCGGTGACCTCCCCTTTGGTCAACGCGCGCTGCAGCCAGCTGCGCGTGGACTCCAGGGCAACGTGCGGCAGGTAGCGGTAGACTTCGCGCGGATCGCCGCGGGATAGTTGCGCCGTGAGGTCGATTTCCCCCGGCCCGTGTACGGCCGTGCGATACGTCCCGCTCAGGTTGCCGGAAGCATGTGCATTGGTGAACTCCAGCCGCTGGATGTCGATTCGCGTCCGCTCCCCCGCGCGATCCCACCGCAGCGCCCCCTGCAGACTGTCGAACGGGATCGGGGCCGCGAACACGCGCGGCAAGTCGAGCGAAGCATTGCGCGTCGCGAACTTGAGCTCGCCGCCGCTCTCCTTCGCGTCGAAGCTTCCGGAGAGTCCGGTCGCGCCCGGAAACGTTTCCTGCGCCACGACGCCAAGATTGGCGAATTCCGCGCTCGCCGCGAAGGACGTCGGCGCGTCGGCCGGGCCTTCCCATTGCAAGTGCCCGTGCGAAAGCGTGCCGCGCGGCGAGAACCGCGCGAGATCGCTGCGCCAACGGGCAGGCAGCGGCAGGAACGCCGCCAGCTCGCGCAGCGGCTGCAACTGCATGCGATCGAACTCGAGCTGCCCGCCGGCCGCGCGGCCCGGACTCGTCTCGCGCATAGAAAACGTGAAGTTGGTGGGCTCGAGACGCGCGCCGGCGGAGGTGACGAAAGCGAGGTCGCGCGTGACGACTTCCTGCTGCGGCGGCGTGCCGCGCCACCCCACGCGCCCGGAAAGATGCGCGAGGTCGAGTTCGGGAAGGCCCTCGGCAAGGCGCGCCCTGACGTCGGCAAGCTCGAGATCGGCGGTGATTTCCCGCGCCTCGCCGCCCGCGAACTCGAACCACAGTCGCAGCGCGCCCTTGCCTCCGGCGATTGCGGTCGGCAGCGGCAGCCATTCGCGCCAGGCCTCCACATCCGCGTAGTCCAGCCGCACATAGACCTGGCCGCGCGCCTGCTGCCATTCCTTCAGTGAACCGCCCTGCACGTCGCCGCGGATATCGAGCGGTGCCGCGAGTTCGGCCGGCGGCGTCCCGGCGATGCCGAAACGATGGCGGCCGAACCGGTTCTCGAGCTTGAACTGCACGCGGTCGAGCACGAGTTGCGGCGCGTTGCGCATGTCGTCGTTCCAGGTGACAAGCGCGTCGCGGATCACGATCTGGCGCTGGCGCAGGATCCAGTCCGTCAGCGGAATGTCGTCGGTGGCCTGCGCCGGATTGATTTCGAGGCCCGCCACGTGGAGTCTTCCTGCAGGATCGCGCCGGATCGCCAGCCGGGGGCGCTCGATGACGAGCTGCTTCAGGCGCAGCTCGAGGAGCGGCAGCGACGTCCACGCGACAATGAGGTCAACCTCCGGCAATTCGAGCAGCGGCACGTTGCTCGCCCGCGCGCGGTCCTGCACGCGCAGCCCGCCGATGACGAGCTTCGGGTTCCAGCCGTCCCAGCCCGTCGACAGCGATGCGATCGTGACCGGCTGGCCGAGTTGCGTCGACAGCGTGGCGGTCAGCGTGTCGCGATAGGATTCGATGCGCGGAAACACGATGAAGCGCACCGCGAGGAGCATGAGCGCGAACAGCGCGAACCCGGCGACGACGGCAACGCCGGCGATGCGGGCGAGGCGGCGAAGCCTGGAGCGGGATGCGCCGGGGGCGCGAAGGGGAGCGCGCACGAAAGGCATAATGGAGTAAACCTCCCCATTGTAGCGGATGCCCGAGCGGCATCCACAGAACGATCGTCAATGCCGTGTGATGCGGAAGGCGCATGAACGCTCCCCTCGATCTCGCTTCCGCCCTCGCCTACAGCCATTACGCCACGCAGGCGCTCGCCGCCTTCCCGGAGGATCGCGCGTGGCTCGACGCCAACCTCGATGCGCCGCTTGCGCGCACTTCGGTCGGCATCGACCCCGCCGCCGCCGTGGCGACGGGCGATGCCAAGGCACTTGCCGCCGCGCTGCGTTCGTTGCGCCGGCGCACCGTGCTGCATACGCTTGCGCGCGACCTCACGGGCCGCGCCGACTTGTCGGAGGTGTGCGCCAACATGACGACGCTCGCGCAAACTTCGCTCGCATCGGCGGTCGCGCTGCATCATGCGGACATGGCCGCGGTGCACGGCGAACCGCGCGACGCGCATGGCATCGCCCAGCAGCTCGTCGTGCTCGGAATGGGCAAGCTCGGCGGCGGCGAACTCAACGTGTCCTCCGACGTCGACCTCGTGTTCGTCTACCCGGACGAAGGCGAGACCGACGGCGCGCGGCCCTTGTCGAACCAGGAGTTCTTCGACCGCCTCGGCCGGCGCGTCGTTGGCGCGCTGGACGACGTCACCGCCGACGGGTTCGTGTTTCGCGTCGACATGCGGCTGCGTCCCTACGGCGAGAGCGGTCCGCTCACCGTGCCGTTCGCGGCGCTCGAGCAATATCTCATCACCCAGGGGCGCGCCTGGGAACGGTATGCCTGGCTCAAGGCGCGGCCGCTGACCGGCGGGCGCCACGACGAGCTCCTCGCGCTCGTCACGCCGTTCGTGTTCCGCAAGTACCTCGACTTCGACGCTTACGACGGCCTGCGCGACATCCATCGCCAGATCCGCGAGCAGGTGCGGCGTCGCGACTTCGCCTCGGACGTCAAGCTCGGCCCCGGCGGGATCCGCGAAATCGAGTTCATCGTGCAGGCGCTGCAGATCGTCCGTGGCGGGCGCGAGCCCGCACTTCGCGCGCGGGGCACGCGAGTGGCGCTCGACGCGATCGCCGCACGCGGCCTTCTCCCCGACCAGGCCGTCGAGACACTGCGCGATGCCTACGTTTTTCTGCGCAACGTCGAGCATCGCCTGCAATATCGCGACGACCGGCAGACGCAGCGAATCCCGGCGGAGCAGGACGAGCTTGCCGCACTCGCGCGCGTTTCCGGCTTTGCGGATTTCGCTACGTTCGGAACCACGCTTGCCGTCCACCGCGACGCGGTGAGCACGCAATTCGACGCGGCCTTCGGTGGCAACGAAACCGGCGATCGCGCGGATGCCGCCCTTTCCGCGGTCGTGGATCCGGCGACCGCCACGGTCGACCTGCCGACGCTGGCCGCGATCTGGCGCGGGAATGCCAGCAACGAAGCTGCGCAGGAATCGCTTGCGCGAGCCGGATTCGCGGATCCGGCGGACCTCGTCGCCGAGCTTGCGCGTCTGCGCGCCAGCGGTCGCTACGTGGCGCTGCCTGCGCTCTCGCGCCAGCGAGTCGACGACCTCGTCCCCCGGCTCCTCAAGGTGGCAGCGGTCGAGCGGGTCGACGGCGCGGACGCGCAGACCGTTTTCAAGCGTCTGTTCGGGCTGCTCGAAGCGATCAGCCGCCGCAGCGCGTATCTTGCGCTGCTGACGGAGCATCCTCCGATCCTGCCCCGGCTGGCGCAGCTGATGGGCGCCTCGGGCTGGGCGGCCGAGTACCTGACGCGGCATCCGCTCCTGCTGGACGAATTGCTCGACGCGCGCGTGCTGCTCGCCCTGCCGGACGAGGACGGCTGGCGCGACGAACTGGCCCGCCTGCTGCGCGATCAGGTCGGCGACGCGGAACGGCAGATGGATGCGCTGCGCCATTTTCAGCATGCGCAGTCGTTTCGCCTGCTCGCGCAGGACTTGGCGGGCCTGCTGACGGTCGAGAGCCTCGCGGATTACCTGTCCCTGCTGGCCGACGTCATCCTCGCGGCCACGCTCGACGCTGTCTGGGTCCAACTCGGCGGATCTGCCGCGGCGCCGCCGAGGTTCGCTATCGTCGGATACGGAAAACTGGGCGGCAAGGAACTCGGCTACGCGTCCGACCTCGATCTCGTCTTCCTGCACGACGATCCCGACGACAACGCGCCCGAGCGCAACGGCAGGCTGGCGCAGAGGATCATCACCTGGCTCACGACCACGACCTCCGCCGGAACCCTCTACGACATCGACATTCGCCTGCGGCCCGACGGCGTGTCCGGGCTCATGGTGTCCTCGCTCGCATCATTCCGCCGCTACCAACTCGAGCACGCGTGGACCTGGGAGCACCAGGCGTTGACGCGGGCGCGTTTCGTGACCGGCGACGCCGCGATCGGCGCTGCGTTCGAGCAGTTTCGCGACGAGGTGCTGCGCATGCCGCGCGATCGCGCGAAGCTTGCCCGCGATGTTGTCGAAATGCGGCGCAAGATGGCCGCCGGGCATCCGAACCGCACCGCGCTCTTCGACCTGAAGCACGATCCGGGTGGCATGGTGGACGTCGAGTTCGCCGTGCAGTTCCTCGTGCTTGCGTTCGCGCACGATCATCCCCGGCTGACGCGCAACGCCGGCAACATCGCGCTCCTGCGCATGGCCGGCGAGCTCGCGCTGGTCCCGGCGCCCGTCGCGATCGCCGCCGCCGACGCGTACCGCGAATTCCGCCGTCTCCAGCACCAGATCCGGCTGACCGGCGCTCCGCAGGCGCGCGTCGACGCGGTGTCGCAGGAGGCGCGGCGGGAGGCCGTAACGGGATTGTGGGCGCGGGTCTTCGGCGGCCCATGGTCATCGGCACGGCCGCTCTCGGAGGCGATCGGGTAAAATCGCGCTTTTGAACGCAAAGGAACGCCGCCATGTCCATGGCAGACCGCGACGGCTGGATCTGGTACGACGGCAAGATGGTGCCGTGGCGCGACGCGAACACGCACGTCCTCACCCACACGCTCCACTACGGCATGGGGGTATTCGAGGGCGTGCGCGCGTACAAGACCGCCGACGGCCCGGCAATCTTCCGGCTGCGCGACCATACCGACCGGCTCTTCCGCTCCGCGCAGATCTTCGCGATGAAGATTCCGTTCACGCGCGACGAGCTCGAAGCGGCCCAGCTCGCCTGCGTGCGCGACAACAAGCTCGAGTCGTGCTACATCCGGCCGCTCGTCTTCTACGGCTCCGAAGCGTTGGGCGTGGCGGCGAAATCGAACCCCGTCAAGGTCGCGATCGCCGCGTGGCCCTGGGGCGCCTACCTTGGCGCCGACGGCCTCGAAAAGGGGATTCGCGTGAAGACCTCGTCGTTCACGCATCATCACCCGAACATCACGATGTGCAACGCCAAGGCCGTCTGTAACTATGCGGTCTCGATCCTGTCGAACCAGGAGGCCACGCACGACGGTTACGAGGAGGCGATGCTGCTCGATCCGCAGGGCTTCGTCTGCCAGGGTTCCGGCGAAAACCTCTTCATCGTACGCGACGGCACGCTGCACACGCCCGACCTGTCCGGCGGCGCGCTGAACGGAATCACGCGCAGCACGATCATCACGTTCGCCGGCGAGCTGGGCATTCCCGTGATCGAGCGCCGCATCACGCGCGACGAGGTCTATATCGCCGATGAGGCATTTTTCACCGGCACGGCAGCCGAAGTGACGCCAATCCGCGAATACGACAACCGCCCGGTCGGCAACGGCGGCCGCGGGCCGCTCACGACGAAGCTGCAGGCGCTGTTCTTCGATACCGTTTACGGCCGCAATCCGTCGAAAAAGTCGTGGCTGACGAAGGTTTAACGATGACAGAAGTTCATGACCGCGATGCCGTCGAGGTCCGCCCGCAGGACCTTCCGGTGTTCTGCCCGAATCCGAAGATGCCGCTGTGGTCGAGCCATCCGCGCGTCTATCTCGACATCGCGGAGACCGGCCTCGCGATGTGCCCGTACTGCGGCACGCACTACCGGCTCGCCGGCGGTCCCCTCGAAGGCGGTCACTAGCGAGTCATTGCACGGCGTGTCGGTGACGCCGCGCGTGCGCCCTCCGCTAACCCGGGAAGCCGATGGAGCGCATTCTGATCGTCGCGCCCGCGTGGATCGGCGACGCCATTCTTTCGGAGCCGCTCGTCGCGCTCGTGCGCGACCCGATGGAGAATCCGATCGTCGACGTGCTGGCGCCGGCGTGGTGCTCTGCGGTCTATGCGCGCATGCGCGGCATCGGCCGAATCATCGAGACCACGACCGCGCATGGGCATTTCGACTGGCGGGAGCGCAAGGCGCTGGCGAAGGAGCTTTCCGGCAACGGCTACACGCGCGCGATCGTCCTGCCGAACTCGTGGAAATCCGCGCTGGTGCCGTGGCTTGCGCGCATCCCGCACCGCACCGGCTACATCGGCGAGGCGCGCTACGGCCTGCTGAACGACATTCGGCGCCTCAACAAGCGCGCGCTGCCCCGGCTTGTCGATCGCTTTGCTGCGCTCGCCGTGCGGCCGGGGGAACTGGTGCCGATGCCGCC
>JBDTLY010000063.1:0-11614 GCA_039934535.1 Casimicrobiaceae bacterium
AGCGCTTCTTGAATCCCGAGCGCGTGTCGATGCCCGACTTCGACATCGACTTCTGTCAGGACGGGCGCGATCGCGTCATCGATTACGTGCGGCAGAAATACGGCAGCGACAGCGTGTCGCAGATCGCAACGTTCGGCACGATGGCGGCGAAGGCGGTCGTGCGCGACGTCGGCCGCGTGCTCGACCTTCCCTACATGTTCTGCGACGGCATCGCAAAGCTGATTCCATTCCAGCCGGGCAAGCTCGTGACGCTCAAATCGGCGCGCGAAATGGAGCCGCTGCTGGCCGAGCGCGAGAAGAGCGAGGAGGAAGTGCGCGAGCTTCTCGAGCTCGCCGAGTCGCTCGAGGGCCTCACCCGCAACGTCGGGATGCACGCGGGCGGCGTGCTGATTGCGCCGGGCCGCCTCACCGATTTCTGCCCGCTCTACACGCAGGCCGGCGCCGACGGGCTCGTCTCGCAGTTCGACAAGGACGACGTCGAGGCGATCGGGCTCGTCAAGTTCGACTTCCTCGGCCTCACGACGCTGACGATCCTCGACTGGACGATGCGCTACGTTCGCCGGCTCGACCCGTCGTTCTCGCTGTCGCTCGATAACCTGCCGCTCGACGACAAGGCCGCCTACGACATCTTCCGGACCGGGAACACCGCGGCCGTGTTCCAGTTCGAATCGCGCGGCATGCGCGACCTGCTGAAACAGGCGCCGCCGACGCGTTTCGAGGACGTCGTCGCGCTGGTCGCGCTCTATCGGCCGGGCCCCATGGCGCTCATTCCGGATTTCGTCGCCCGGAAGAGCGGGCGCGAGCGCGTCGACTACACCGACCCGCGCCTCGAGCCCATCCTTTCCCCGACGTACGGCGTGATGGTGTACCAGGAACAGGTGATGCAGATCGCGCAGGCGATCGGCGGTTACACGCTGGGCAGCGCCGACCTGCTGCGCCGCGCAATGGGCAAGAAAAACGTCGCGGAGATGGCGACGCATCGCGACATCTTCGTCGCCGGCGCCGAGAAGAACGGCCTCAAAGGCGCCAAAGCCACGCACCTCTTCGACCTGATGGAAAAGTTCGCCGGCTACGGCTTCAACCGCTCGCACGCCGCCGCCTACGCGCTCGTCGCCTACCAGACCGCCTATTTCAAGGCGCACCACCCGGCCGCGTTCATGGCGGCCAACCTGTCGCTCATGATGGACGACACGGACAAGGTGCGCGAGCTCCGCGACGATGCCGCCGCCCTCGGGATTGCGGTGCTCCCGCCCGACGTCAACGAATCGAATTACCGCTTCGAGCCGGTGGACACGAAACAGATGCGCTACGGGCTCGGCGGCATCAAGGGCACTGGCGAACAGGCCATCGCCTCGATCGTCGCGGCCCGCGAGGCCGACGGCCCCTTCCGCAACCTCTTCGACTTCTGCCAGCGCGTAGACAAGCGGCTCGTCAACCGGCGCGTCGTCGAGGCGCTCGTGCGCGCCGGGGCCTTCGATGCGATCGATCCGCGGCGCGCCACGCTGTTCGCGTCCGTCGGCGTTGCGTTGGCCGAAGCCGAGCGCGTCGAGGGCGCGGCGACGCAGGAGTCGCTGTTTGCCGAGGAACAGAAGACCGCGACGCTCCCGCTGGTCGTGTCGCGCGAGTGGACGGACGCCGAGCGCCTCGTCCACGAGAAGGCCGCGCTCGGCTACTACCTGTCGGGCCATCCGTTCGCGGGCTATGCGGCGGAACTCGCTCCGGTCGTGCGGCTGTCACTCGCAAATCTGCAGCCGCGAAAAGACACGGTGATGATCGCCGGCATCGTCACGGCGCTGCGCGTGCAATCGAGCCGGCGCGGCAAGATGGCATTCGTGACGCTCGACGACGGCGGCGCGTCCGCGGAGATCGTGGTCTTCAACGAGACGTTCGATGCCGCCCGCAGCCTGCTGCGCGAGGACCAGCTCGTGATCCTCGAGGTGAAGGTGCAGCAGCGCATGACCGACGACGGCCAGGTCCAGGGCCTGCGCGTCGTCGCCGAGGCGGTGCACGACCTGCCGGCGATCCGCAAGCGGTTCGCGAAGGGTCTGCGCATCGCCTGCAACGGCGGCGCCGACGCGGAGCGGCTTGCCTCGCTGCTCGGCCCGTTCCGCAATGGCAGCTGCGGCATCGTCGTCGAGTATCGCAACCATGGCCTCGGCGGCGAGATCGAGCTGCCCGAATCCTGGCGCGTGATTCCCGACGAGACGCTGCTCGCGCAACTTCGCGAATGGCTCGCGCCGGAAAACGTCCGCGTTGTCTACTGACGCCGAAGACCGGCGCGTCCGCCGCGGCGGCGACCAGGTCGGACTCTGGCGCCATCGCGATTTTCTGCTGCTGTGGAGCGCCCAGGGCGTCTCCGCCGTCGGCTCGCGGATCACGCGTACCGCGTTGCCGATGGCCGCGATCCTGGTCGCGGGCGCGGGCGCAATCGACCTCGGGCTCCTCGCCGTCGCGCTGACGCTTCCGCGCGCGCTGTTCGCGTGGCTGGGCGGGGGCTGGGTCGACCGCCATCGCCGGCGGCCCGTGCTGATCGGCGCCGACGTCGTGCGCGCCGTCGCGCTACTCGCGATTCCGGCTGCCGCGTGGCTCGGGTGGCTCTCGATGCCGCTTCTTTACGTGATCGCCACGATCACCGGTGTCGCGACGGTCCTGTTCGAGTTGGCGGATCATGTGTTCATCGCCGACCTCGTGGGCCGCGAGCAGCTGCTGGACGCCAACGGCAAGCGCGAGTCGGTCGACGCCGTGGCGGAGATTTCGGGGCCGGCGCTCGGCGGCGCGCTGGTCGCATGGCTGACGGCGCCGATCGCGATCGCCGCCGACGCGCTGACGTTCGTGGTCTCGGCGTTGCTGATTGCGCGCATCCGCAAGGAGGAGAAGATCGTCGCGTCGCAGCCCGAGACTTCGTTTGTCGCCGACGTGCGCATGGGGATTCACGTTGTCTGGCGCGACCCGGCCGTGCGCGCGCTGTTCATCGCCGCGGCAACGATGACGCTGTTTGGCAGCTTCATGGCGTCGCTCTACACGCTGTTCGCGCTGCGCGACCTCGGGCTCACGCCGACGGAGCTCGGCATCGCGATCGGCTGCGGCGGAATCGGCGCACTGGCGGGCGCGATGGCGGCAAGGCGCGCGGCGGAACGATTCGGCCCGCGCCGGACATTGATCGGATCGCTCGCGCTCGGCGCCGCGATGCAGGCGCTGATCGCGCTGGCGCCGCCGGTACCGTGGATCGCGATGGCGTTCCTGATCTCGACGCAGGTCATCGGTGACGGCGTGCTGACGGTGTACCTCATCAACGAGACAACGCTGCGCCAGCGCCTGCTGCCGCCCGAGTCCCTCGGCAGAGCCGCAGGAACTTTCCAGGTCGCGAACGGCTTGCTTACGCCGGTCGGCGCGCTCGTCGGCGCCGTGCTCGCCGAAGGCATCGGGATGCGCCCCACCCTGTGGCTGCTGGCGATCGGCTATGCACTGGCGCTGGTTTCGCTCGTGCTTGCCCGCCGTGCGCTGCCCGCACGCGCTTAATCGCGGTGATGCGCGCTGCCGATTATCTCCGGTGGGCGAGCTGCTCGCGCAACGCCGTCTTGAGAACCTTGCCGGCGTTGTTCTTCGGCAACTCGGCGAGGAACACGTACGCCTTCGGCCGCTTGAACCGGGCGATGCGCGCAAGGCAGAGCGCATCGAGCGCCTGCTCCAGCGCGCCGCGCACCGCCGGCTCCACCCGCGCGACGACGCACGCGACCACCTCCTCGCCCCACTCGGCGTGCGCGCGTCCGATCACGGCGACTTCGGCGACATCCGCGTGCGACTGCAGAACTTCCTCGACCTCGCGCGGGTAGATGTTCGAGCCGCCGCTGATGATGAGATCCTTCGACCGGTCCTTCAGCGTAAGGAAGCCGTCAGCATCGAAGGACCCGACGTCGCCGGTGTGCAGCCAATCGTTGGCGAGCGTCGCGGCACTCGCTTCCGAATTCATCCAGTAACCCGCCATGACCGTCGGGCCGCGCACGAGAACCTCGCCGGCCTCGCCCGGCGGCAGCGGCACATCGCGATCATCCGCGACGACGACGTCAATGCCGGTCTGCGCAATGCCCACCGATCCGATCCGCGCATCGTCGCCCCGGGCGAGCGCATCGGCCAGCAATGCGCGGTTCATTGCGGTGATCGTCATCGGCGACTCGCCCTGCCCGTAGATTTGCGCGAGCCGCGGCCCCAGCGCCGCGTGGGCGTCCTTGCAATCGGCAACGTACATCGGGCCGCCGCCGAAGACGATGCTTTTGAGGCGCTCGAGTCGCAGGTCTCCCAGCGCGGGCGCGCCGACCAGCCGCTTCACCATCGTCGGCGCGGCGAAGAACGACGCGCGGTCCCACGCCCCGATCAGCGCGACGACCTCGCCCGGATCGAAGCCGCCCGATGCCGGCACGACGTTGACCGCTCCGGCAAGAACATGCGGAAGCACATAGAGCCCCGAGCCATGCGACAACGGCGCGGCGTGCAGGATTGCATCGCCCGGTGCAACCGCTTCGACTTCCGTCAGGAAGCCCTGGCTCATCGCGCGCAGGTTGCCGTGCGTGATGACCACACCCTTCGGCCGGCCGGTCGTGCCGCTCGTGTAGAAGAGCCATGCCGGATCGCCGGACACGCACGCGCAAGGCTCGTTGCGCGGCGCCGCCAGGGCAAGCTTCGCATACTCGATCCCACTGAATTCGACGACGCGCTCGAGCGCCGGGGCGTCATCCGCCGCGCTGCCGATTGCCGCCTGCCACTCGGCGTCCACGAACGCCCAGCGGGCGCCGCTGTCGGCGAGAACGAACGCGAGCTCGCGCGCATGCAGCTTCGCGTTGACCGGCACCACGACGAGCCCGGCCCACCAGCATCCGAACAGGGTCTCGATGTACTCCGGCACGTTGCGCGCGACGATCGCCACGCGTTCTCCGGCGAGAAGCCCCGCGGCGCCGAATGCGCCGGCCATGCGCGCGGCGCGTCCGGCCAGCGTCGCGTAGTCGGAGACGATGCGATCGGCGAGCGCGATGGCCGGCAGTCGCGGCCAGCAGCGGGCCGTCCGGGCGAGGAGCGATGCGACGTTGCAGGACATGAAGCGCGAAGTCTAGCCCTGAAACGGCGCGCGCCGTGGCGCACGGATCGCTACAATGAACGTCTGCCAATTCGCAACGGGATGCCCATGCCCCTTCCCACCATGATGCGCCATGCCGTCGCCCGCGAGCCCGGTCCGCCCGACGTGCTCACGCTGACTGACGGTCCCGTGCCGCAGCCTAAACCGGGCGAGGTGCTGATCGAAGTCGCCGCCGCCGGCGTCAACCGGCCGGACTGCCTGCAGCGCGCCGGCGCCTATCCGCCACCGTCCGATGCATCGCCGATCATCGGGCTCGAAGTCGCGGGAACGATCGTCGCGTGCGGCGAGGGCGTAACCAATTGGCGCGTCGGCGATCAAGTCTGCGCACTGACGCCGGGCGGCGGATACGCAGAGTACTGCACGACGCCCGCGGGGTTCTGCCTTCCGGTGCCGAAGGGGCTGACGGTAATCGAAGCGGCGAGCCTGCCCGAAACGTACTTCACCGTCTGGAACAACCTCGTCGACCGCGGGCGGCTTCGCCACGGCGAGACCGTTCTGATCCATGGCGGCACCGGCGGCATCGGCCTCACGGCGATCCAGCTCGCGCGACACTTCGGCGCGACGGTGATCGCCACCGCCGGCAGCGACGAAAAGGCGGCATTCTGCCGCGCGACCGGCGCCACGCATGCGATCAACTACCGGACGCACGATTTCGTCGCGGAGGTCGCCCGGATTACGGCGAAGCGCGGCGTCGACGTCGTCCTCGACATGGTCGGCGGCGACTACATCGAAAAGAACCTGAAATGCCTCGCGCTGGAAGGCCGCATGGTCATCATCGCGTTCCTGCGCGGCAGCCGCGTCGAGGTCGACTGGCGGCACATCATGCTGAAGCGGCTCACGGTCACCGGGTCGACGTTGCGGGCCAGTACGCAACAGAGAAAAGTGGAAATCGCGCAAGCGCTGCGCCACGAGGTCTGGCCGCTCGTCGAAAGCGGCGCGGTGAAGGCCGTCATCCACCGCGTGTTCCCGCTGGCCGAAGCCGCTGCCGCGCACGCGCTGATGGAATCGAACGCGCACATCGGCAAGATCGTGCTCGCCGTGCGCACGTAGCGCCTAGTACGTCGCCCGGCCGCCCGAAAGGTCGAACACGGCGCCGGTCGAGAAGCTGCATTCCTCGCTCGCGAGCCAGCAGACGAGTGCCGCGATCTCGTCGACGCCGCCGAAGCGGCCCAGCGGAATCTTCGACAGCATGAAGTCGATGTGCTGCTGCGACATCTGGTCGAAGATCGCCGTGCGCACCGCCGCCGGCGTCACGCAGTTGGCGCGAATGCCGGTCTTCGCGAGCTCCTTGCCAAGCGATTTGGTGAGGCCGATCACCCCGGCCTTCGACGTGCTGTACGCCGACGCGTTCGGGTTGCCTTCCTTGCCGGCGACCGACGCGATGTTGACGATGCGTCCATAGTCGTTCTTGAGCATCGCCGGCACGACCGCGCGATTGCAGTAGAAAAGACCGTTGAGGTTGACGTCGATGACCTGCTTCCAGGCATCGATCGGATATTCCCACGCCGTCGTATTGGGACCGGTGATGCCGGCCGAGCATACGAGCACGTCGATCCGTCCGAGCGCGCGCGCGGCACCCTGCGCAGCGTTTGCAACCGCATCGGGATCGGCGACGTCGACCGACTGGGTCAGCGTGCCGCGTCCGAGCGCGGCTTCGGCGCGCGCGAGCGCCACAGGATCGCGATCCCACAACGAGACGGTGGCACCGCTCAGGACCATGCGCTGCGCGACCGCGAAGCCGATGCCCGCGGCGCCCCCGGTGATCACCGCCGTGCGCTTCGCAAAATCGAGTTGGTTCATGCTTCGCCAGTCATCGCGGATCGATGGGCACAGCATACCAATGCCGGACCGCGGGCGCCAAACGGATTTCGACGCGGGACGGTCGCTACCGGACGAGCTGCACCAGCCCGAACACGAGCGCCATCAGCACCGTAACGGCGACGATGCCGATCACCGCGTAGAGCATGTTGCGCGTCTCGCTCTGGAACACGAGCAGATCGTCAACCAGCTCGGCGACCTGCGCGTTGGTCGCCATCGATTCGACCGGCCAGGGTTCCGCTGCCGGGGCGCCGTTTTCCCGCGGCTCGGGCACCTCGATGGGGAGGATCATCGCGAAGTTGGTCACGGGCAGCGTCCGGAACGACGTCGTGTCCCAGACCTTCGTCCGCACGTCGCGCCGCAGCCCGTACGACAGGCCCTGTGTTTCGCGCGCGGAAACGCGCTCGCCGGCATCGACGAAGAACTTGTTGGGCAGTCGCCCGGACAGCGCCACGCGCAGCAGCGGCTCGAACTTGTCGGCCGCCATGCCGAGATTGATCTGGAATTTTGCGGGACTGAAATCCGGACCGCGGCCGGACTCGTCGATGAAGATGAGCGAGCCGATCGCGCCGTTGCCTCGCGCCGCGTTCGCCTTGCGCTCGCGGATGCGCAGGACACCGGAGAGCGCCTCGAGGCGCCCACCGGTCGACAGCTCGACCGTCTCGCCCTTCGCGACCGTGACCTTCATCACGAGCACACTGTCCTTGCCGTCCTCGATGACGAGACGGGCCTTCGTCGGTTTGAAACTCACGAGCGGCATGAACGGATGATTTCCCCGACGATTCCGGCGCGGGTGCCGGCAGTAGGAATCGAACCCACGACCAACGGTTTACAAAACCGCTGCTCTACCAACTGAGCTATGCCGGCCCGGCGGGAATTCTACCCGTGAGGCCATGCTGGCTGGAGGACTATCCGCCCGACGGCATGGCGGCGCGGGACCGCGTGCCCAAGACCTGCGGCAGTGGCATAATGGTGCCCGCCTGCCGATTAGCTACCGCCAACCCGATCAGGGAACGGAGGCACCTTCTCCTCACCCAACGATTCGGCGGCGCTCTTGTCGTTCAGGTCCCGCAGCACCCTTTTCTGGCTTGCCTTCGCCGCCGCGGCATTCAGCGCGGGGCCGGCGCGCGCGGGCCTTCCGCTCGACTTGGGCTTGTACCGGCCGCTCCGGGGCAAGGTATTCCTCGAATTCGGCCATGTCGGCATGGTGGACAAGGTGCTCAAGTTGTCGCCGGCGCCGGAATATGTGCGCGTCGCCGACATGGACCGCGACGGCATCGCCGACATCGTGACCTATAGCGCCGGCGTCTGGACCGTCGATTTCGACCAGGATGGCGTGCCGGACGCGACCTACTACCTGGGCAGTGTGCCGGGCGACGTGCCGCTGCTGGGCGACGTCGACGGCGACGGCCGGATCGATCTCGTGATCTACCGCGACGGCATCTGGTATTCGAGTACGCATCGCGATGGCGTGGTCGATCGTATCGACGCCCTCGGCGGCATTCAAGGGGACGTGCCGCTTCTGGGCGATCTCAACTGCAACGGCGTGGCCGTTCGCATGATCTATCGCTCGGGTCAATGGTTCGCGGACCTTGCGGGCGACGGCAAGGCGACGATGATCGCGACATTCGGCGGCGGCGCCGCGGACGTTCCCTTCGTCGCCGACTGGGACGGTGACTGCAACGCCGACCTCGGAGTCTTCCGCGACGGCGAATGGCTCGTCCTTGTGAGCCCCTTGAGCAACCCGGAGTTGCGGACGGCCGCGCTCGGCGCGGCGGGCGACCTGCCGCTTGCCGGCCGGCTCGATCACGCACTCGCCTCGCCCAGGTTTCGCCATCTGTTGTCGCATTTCGGCGTATACCGACCTTCCGATCTCACGTTCAACTTCCGGATGACGGCGGGACCGGATGCGGACCTCGCGCTGTATCCCGGCGTCGGCGCGACGCACGTGCTTGCGGGAGACCTCGACGGCAACGGCAAGAGCAGCCTGATCCTTTACAACAACGGCATCTGGCTCGTCGACCGCGGAATGGACGGCACGGCGGACGACATGTACGCGCTCGGTGGCTTGCCGCAGGACGTTCCCCTCATCGGCGACGTCGACGGCGACGGCCGTGCCGATCTCGTGATCTACCGCGACGGCGCGTGGTACGTGGACACGGCGAGAAACGGCACCGTCGCCATCGAGTACAACTTCGGCGGCGTGGCGGGCGACATTCCCGTGCTCGCCGACGTCGACGGAGATGGCAAGGCCGACTTCGGCATCTATCGCGACGGGATCTGGTTCTTCGACACGCAGCGCGACGGCAGCGCATTGGTCATCTACGCCCTTGGCGGCGTGCCGGGCGACGTGCCGCTCGTCGCGGACTGGAACGGCGACGGCAAGCCCGACCTCGTGATATATCGCGGCGGCCAATGGTTCGTCTGCACCGATCCGGCGTCACGGACAGTTTCGATCGTCGAGTCGTTCGGCCTTCCCACGGACATTCCTATTTCGGGCAACTTCGTCGTCGAGACGACGGCGGACCCCGTGCTTTTCTCCGCGCTGGGACGGCCCATCCGGACGCTGGGCCTTGGCATCCTCGCGCCGACGATCGCCGATTTCAACGGCGACGGCCACTACGAGCCGCTCGGCGGCCGCAATGCGGGCGGTCCAACCATCGAAGGCATCGACCTTGCCGCCGCGGGCCTCGCGAGCCTCTATTCGAAAGGCCGCGTCAACCGCGACTGCCGCGCGGCGGATTTCAACGGTGACGGCGTCGTCGACCTCGTCTGCAACACGTATTCCAGCATCGGCACCTCGATTTCATTCGCCCGACTTTTTCTGGGTGACGGCAACGGCGGCTTCACGGAAGACCCGGCGTTTGCCGCGCTCGACATCCGCGGTTACGGTGAGACGATCCTTGCCGCCGACTTCAACAACGACGGCGCAGTCGACCTGTTTTTCCCCTACTACAGCCACAATGACCCCGCGGAGCATTCGTACCTGCTCATCAACGACGGCACCGGGCATTTCACCGACGTCGCCGATGCCGCGGGCGTCGCGTTGCGCGCAGTGCCGCTCTCGAACAAGGTGGAGGGAGCGCAGGCCGTGGACCTCGACGGCGACGGCTGGATCGACTTCTACGTCGGGGGACGGCTCTTTCACAACAACGGCGACCTCACGTTCACCGACGTCACCGCCGCCGTCGGCCTGCCCGGGTCGTTCGACGAAGGCATCAAGTTCCTCGACTGGAACAACGACGGCAACCTCGACCTCGTCATCCATCATCCGGCTTTCGGGCTCGCGCTGTGGGAGTTCGACGGGACGAATTTCACGCGGCGCGACGTCCTGCCGCAGTACCTCAATTCCAATATCTACGGATTGCAGGTGGCGGACTTCAACGGCGACGGCCGCGAGGACCTGATCGTCGCCGGCGGGCCCAATGCCACATCGTACGTGCTGCTCAACACGGGCGCCCGGTTCGAGCGCGACCCGGTGACGCTGATCGACGACCTGTCCTTCGGGCCGATCTCCGTGTTCGACTATGACGGCGACGGCGCGATCGACCTCGTGCTGACGCGCGGCATCCGGCCGACCGTCGTCGCGCGGAACATCTCGCCCGGGATCAACCGCAACACGATGCTGATTCAGGTCGTCGACGCCGCGGGACGGCGCAACCAGTTCGGGCGCGTCGTGCGCATCCGGCCCGGCAGCGCTTCGGGGGTCACGCTGACGCGCGTCGTCGACGGGGGGTCGGGGATACTGGCTCAGACGCCGTATACGCTTACGATCCCGACGCCCTGGCCGGGTCAGCATCAGGTCGACGTGCGCTTCGGCAGCGGGACGGTCAGTTTCTCGATGCAGGCCGGCGAGCGGATCCGGGTCTACGCGGACGGGCGCACCGAAGCGTTCTGATGCGCGCCGACCGGGCGCGTTGGCGTGGGCCGTTCGCGGGCCCGCGGGCGCGGTCCGCTACTTGATGATCTGCAGGTGCGACGGGCGCGGCTTGCCCTTGCCTTGGTCCTTCGCGTCGCGGGCGTCCTGCACGTCCTTTTCCAACGCCGCATCGATGTCCTGGTCCTGCAGCGTGGTGGCGGAAAGTACTGCCGCCGGATCCTGCGCGATCGTGAACGCGAATCCGTAGCCCGTTTCCTTCGCGAAGATGCCCGAGACCGCATTCATCGGCACCGACACTTCCTGCGAAGTTCCCGAGAAGCGCGCCGAGAACTGGACCCAGTCGTTGTCGATCGTGAGCCGCCGCGTCGCCGAATTGCTGACGTTGAGGACGATCTCGCCGTTCTTGACGAACGCTGCCGGCACGCGCGTCTGCGCGTTGACCTTCACCGCCAGGTAGGGCGTGAGGCCGTTGTCCGCGCACCATTCGCAGATGGCGCGGACAAGGTACGGCTTGGCGGATTGTTCGGACATGGTGGGATGATATTACCCCGCGCACGCTGCGGGTCAAGTGACCTCATTCAGCCTGTGGCAGGGCGAGGTCACTTGCGCATGCCTCGTTCGGCGCTGGTGAGCGCCTCGGAGAACGCCGGCCGCGCGAAGAGCCGCTCCGCGTATTTCATCAGCGGCGCCGCCTGTTTCGGCATCGCGATGCCGTAGTAGTCGAGGCGCCACAGCAGCGGCGTGATCGCCACGTCGAGCATCGAATACTCCTCGCCCAGCATGTGCTT